>NZ_JANSJL010000094.1:0-1126 GCF_047502745.1 Synechococcus sp. F70.1 | reverse complement strand
CTGCCGCAATTACTACCTCAAAGGCGGGGGAGTAACGGCCAGCGGGGGAGAACCGTTAATGCAGCCCACCTTTGTGGCTGAGATTTTCCGCCGCTGCCATGAGTTGGGCTTGCACACGGCTTTGGATACCTCTGGCTATGTTCAACTGGAAGCGGCAAAACCTGTGTTGGATCATACAGATTTGGTGTTGCTCGATATCAAGTCTTATCTGCCGGAGCTGTATCGAAAGGTTACCGGCGTTTCGCTAGAACCCACTCTTAATCTGGCCCGCTATTTAGACCAGATCCACAAGCCTACCTGGATTCGTTTTGTGCTGGTTCCCGGCTTGACGGATCCCGAGGAAAACATTAAGGGATTGGCTGAGTTTGTAGCCACCCTATCCAACGTGGAGCGGGTGGAAGTTTTGCCCTTTCACAAGATAGGGGAATACAAATGGCAGCAGTTGGGTTTGCCCTATACCCTCAGCGATGTTCAGCCGCCTACTCCTGAACAGATCAACCACGCTTTGCAGATCTTTCGTGAGCGGGGATTGGTGGCAGTTTAGTTTATCGCCGTGGCGACAGCAACAAAACCGGAGCCAATCGTGACTTGCATTAGCCTGATCCCAAAGTTATCTCTAAAATTCTTAGGCTGCCTCCAAAGTGGCGCTAGGTTTAACTTAGTTGAACTTAGCAGGCTAAGAGCTTGCCAACTTTGGCAGTCGCAAAATAGAGGGAGAGCGATCCCCAGGGGGGTGCGCGTAATCTACCAAAATGGCATTCAATTTCAAGCCGAAAGCTGCGACCATCACACCCTCAGCGATCAGCCTTTGGTCAACCAAGGCCAAGACATAAGGCATCAAAGGGTTCTGGAAAAAGCTGTTGATGCTTGCATTATCCACAACACCCTTACCCATCCCCCAAAAATGACCGCCGAGATCCAGATCCTTACGTCTGTTGGCGCTTAGCCGGCCAGTGAGCCCGCTTGAGTCTTCCAGCAATTTCTAACTATTGCCTTAACTCTCAACAGTATGGATGTGATTTTGGAGGGATCCATCTATGCCTGTCACCAATCTCGAGGAACTGGAAGCTTTGATCCAACAGGTGAAAGCTGCCCAGGCTGAGTATGCCACCTTCACCCAGGAACA
>NZ_JANSJL010000093.1:0-1158 GCF_047502745.1 Synechococcus sp. F70.1 | reverse complement strand
TTGCCCCTGTAGGATCCAGAGCGTGGACAGAAGCGCCATGGGCCAAGAGCAAATCCAACAGTTCCAAATCGCCAAGGAGTGTCGCTTTATGAAGCAAAGTCATTCCCTGAGCATCGACAGCATTCACATCTTCCCCCCGCTGCAAATGGGCCAATAATTGTTTTAGATCTCGATTGGCAAGAGCTTGATGAAGCGCTTCACTCATAACAGAAAGCCAAGTTGCAATGAAGTTGGGCAACAGGAAGGGATCCTCGATAGGCCGGAATGGAGGCTCCAAACAACTTGGGCAAAGTCTAACACTGGATCCCTGCTGCTGAGGGAAGCGGGAGAACCAAGCGCTTGGTGGGATCCCTTGGTCAAGCCGGGGCCGCAGCGATAGACTAGAGCTGGTTCTTGGCCAGGTCTTTTCCCGATCCCTTAGTTGCGCCACCGTTTATGGATTACTACGCGATCCTGAACCTATCTCCTGCAGCGGACATTGAAGAGATTAAACAGGCGTTTCGACGGTTGGCGCGGCAGTTTCACCCTGATGTGGCAGGGGAGGGATCCCGAGAGCGTTTCCAACAAATCCTCCAAGCCTACCAAGTGCTGAGCGACCCTGAGCAGCGGCGGCGCTACGATGCACAACGTCAATCTGCACAACGTCAATCTCCACCCAGCTCTCCTGCTGCCGGCGAAAGGCGGGTGGTCATTCGCAGCATAGGCCCCTCATCGGTAGAGCAGCCCAATCCGGAAGGGCTCAAGGAGGGGATTGCCCGCGTCAAGGCAGCCTGGCGGGAGCGGAAGTTGCCCACGGCGGTGGCCCAGGCGGAGGCGCTGCTGAAACGGTTTCCCAACTCCAGCGAGGCCATCCACATCTTGGCGTTGGCCTACCAGCGCTTCGGCAACCATTTGATCTACGAGGGGCGCTATCAGCAGGCGGAAGCCTACTTGAGAAAAGCTTTGGCCACGGAGCCGCACAACCGAGAATTGGCCTTTGAAATCAAGCGAGATTTAGCCCGTCTGGGCATTCGGGAGGGATCCCGCTAACTTGCCTGCGTTGGGATCCCCAACGTCTGAGCTGCCCACTGCCGGAGTTGTTGGCGGTTGACTTTGCCCTGAGGGTTGCGTGGGATCCCGCTACACCATAGCCACCGCTTGGGGTGTTTGAAGGGGCTT
>NZ_JANSJL010000092.1:0-14058 GCF_047502745.1 Synechococcus sp. F70.1 | reverse complement strand
CCGACACCTACTCCTGCTCCACTGCCGACGCCTACACGAACCCCTGCACCGACGCCCACTCCTGCTCCGGTGCCAACGCCTACTCGAACTCCGGCACCAACACCCCCTCCAACCCCAACACCCACTCCCACGCCAGTGCCAACCCCAACGCTTACCCCTATTCCTCGATTTACGCCGTTTGTCCCTCTTACCCCTACCCCCAATCCAACTCCGGCCTCGACACCGACCCCAGCAACGCCAACACCTGCCCCAGAGCTTGCTTTGAGCGGCCAGTGGCTCTACGAGGGAGGATCCTTTATCTGGCAGGGATCGCTGTGTAAGATCAATGTTGCAACTGGCATCCAGGAAACCGTCTCCATCCAGCAAAACGGCGATCAGATTACCATTTCCTCACCCAGCTTTTCTGAGCGCAGTGGCCAGCTCATCGGCAACCAACTTTCTGTTAGCGGCAAAATAGGGGGTAGCGGTACTCCAACTGTCACGTGGAGCGGTACCGTCAGCTCTGACGGGCGTTTGATTCGCGGCACAGCCACCTGTGGCAGCGCAAGCTTTGCCATTAGGCTTACCCGCCAGAGCTAAATACCCACACCGCCTCGGTCACCGCCACCACCATTTTCCCTGTCGTCAGGCTTCTGCTGGATGGGAGGGGGAGGAGGAGGCGCGGCAGAGGTTTCCCTCACCACCTCGAGGGTATAGGGACCTCGGCCTGGGCTACCCGGAGCAACGCTGCGGGAATTCTGGGCCCAGTAGCTTTGCACTAGCACTAGGTAACAGCGGTCTTGCCGTACTGGGATCGTCAGCTCGGAGGTGGTGAAATCACCAGGCTTTGCGTCATCGTTGATGAAGAAGAATTCCGGATCAGTCTCCCTGTTGACATCAAGACCAAAGATGGCCAGCAGAGGGTCGAAGACTGGACTAGTTAGGCGGATAGTAACTCCCGTAACATTGGCTGCAGAAGAAAGTAAAGGAATCCATCGACATAAAAGGTAAACGTACCAGGGGGAGGTGGGACTTCCCGGGCATTTATGACATTGTCCTTCTCATCAAAGTAGATCTCCAAGTCGCTATTTGGCCCCAAGGTTCCACTGCGCCTTGCTCCTGGGCGCAAGCTCTTGGCCTCGAAAATCGCTGGAAAGGCTTGCGCGCAAACATTGACTGGAGGTGGCACCGTCCCTCCAGCTCCCCCACAGCCTGCCAGGAGGGCAGCCGAGGCTAGGAAGCCCCAAAAAAGCTTCAGAGGGGATCCCCAAACCTTTGATGTTGGCGCTGCCATAGATACCTCTTGCAGGATCATTAGCTTCTCCAGATTAGACTACAGCCATTTCGGCAAGCTGCAGCGAACGGATTTGGCAATCCATCGATCCCTCCCCTTGATCCTTTGAGCAGCGACATCCAGCAGGAGCGGCTCCGTTTTAGCCTAGTGCCTCCTAGGCCTATGTCGGGTAGAGTTGGCGGTAGCTATCGACGCCGTAGTGGTTAACCTATGAACAGCCCGCTGAGTAAGAATCGGGATCCCAATCTCCTGCTTTCACAACGCCCTGAGCGAGGCAGCCCAGGCTGGAGCCTTCCCTTTGGAGGTTGGGAACTCGCCTTGTTGTGCGGATCGCTGCTATTGGGAGCTTGGGGTGGCCACCTCTTGACTTGGGCCCAGGAAGCGGAACAAAAGCCAGAGCCAGAAGTCTCCCTGCCGGTGAGAGACATCGATCCGGCGGTGCAGATCCGAGTTCGGAACGAGCTGGTTAAGCTCTGCGGAGAGTATCGATGCGAAAGCTATCGCTTTCCAGTGCGGGTTTTGGTCAGGCCTGAAGACACTCTGGGAACTCTGCTGGAGCGACTGGATGCGGAGATGCTGCGGGAGGTGGACCGGGTGTTTCAAACTCGGCCTGACTTGAACCGTGTCATTGTCGATGGCTACGTCTTTGTGGGCACTCCCTCTTTCGCCAGTCGGGAAGTGCTGCTGCAAACCCTGTTTGTGCCCCGTCACCGCTGGGCGGTGGGCCGCTTTGGGCCGGAGCAGGACGGAATCTTCTATGCCGAGCTGCTGGAACAGGTAACGCCCTTTTTAACTCAGCCGCCAACCCCGACCCCTCCGCCTGAGGCTGTGCTTGAAGAGCCTGTACCTCCTTTGCCTCCCACGCCAGCTCCTATAGAGACACCAACGCCTACACCTCAAGCAACGCCAGAAGCTCCACCGCCACCAGGGGGTGTAATCGAGCGGCAACCCATCCAGCCTTGACCTGCACCTCTGGGGTTGAGACCTAAGCAGGTGGTGATTTAGGCTTCAAAGTTAGGGGATCCCTTCCCTTAGGTTGCTTGACTGGTGTGCACAGCATGGCAGGACACAGCAAATGGGCCAACATTAAGCGGCAAAAAGCCCGTGTAGATGCCAAAAAGGGCAGCCTATTTACCAAACTTTCCCGGGCCATCATCGTGGCAGCGCGCAACGGCCTGCCCGATCCTGACGCCAACTTTCGGCTGCGCTCGGCCGTGGAGAAAGCCAAAGCGGCAGGCATGCCTGCTGAGACCATCGAGCGGGCCATCGCCAAGGGATCCGGCAACTGGACCGACGACAGCCCCCTGGAGGAAATTCGCTACGAAGGCTACGGCCCTGGGGGGGTAGCTGTCTTGATCGAGGCGATGACCGACAACCGTAACCGCACGGCTGCCGAGGTGCGGGAGGCCTTCAGCAAAGTCGGCGGCAGCCTGGGGGAAAGTGGCTGCGTGAGCTGGCTGTTCCGGCAAAAAGGGGTGATTAGCCTAGAGGGGGTGACAGATCCCGAAGCTCTGCTGCTAGCGGTAGCCGAAGCAGGCGGGGAGGATCTCAAGGTAGAGGGAACCGACGCAGAAGTCTACTGCGATTACACCCTGCTGGAGCAGGTGGCTACCTACCTCAAAAAAGAAGGCTACCAGGTGCAAGAGGCGGCCATCCGCTGGATCCCCTCTACGGAGGTGCATGTGGAGGACCCCGAGACAGCCAAGCTGGTACTGACCCTCATGGAGCGGCTGGACCACTTGGATGATGTGCAAAATGTCTACGCCAACTTTGAGATCGACGAGGCATTGATGGAGAGCCTGGCCTAAAGGTTCTAGCGCAGCTTGACGGCGGTGCCGGCGGCGGTAACGAGGATCATGGTCGCGCTCATGTTGGTATGAATGCTAACGCCTAGGATGCCATTTGCTCCCAAACGTTTGGCTCGCTGCTCCAACTCTTCCAAAACCTTTTTCTGGGCATTCTCGAGAACTTCTTCATAGGTTCTTGTGCGTCCCCCGATGATGTTGCGGAGGCTAGCAAGGAAGTCCCGTAGAACATTGGTGCCATAAACTACTTCGGCGGTAACAATGCCCAAGTAACGCTCAACCTCTCTACCTTGGAGCACGTCTGTAGTGGTCAGCAGCATGGCTTGTTTCCGCGTCACCCCCTCACAAGCTAGCCAATCCTCTCCAAGGTGGAAAGCTCTCCAACCCAGTGGTGGGAGCTAGAATGAGCTACCTCTAGGGCACCGTTTTTCAGCTAGCCAATGACAGCCCTAGTTCGCGTAGTGGGGAGCTTGAATCTGGACTTGGTGGTGCAGGTACCACGCCATCCTGGGCCTGGGGAAACGGTGCTGGGATCCGACTACGCCACCTACCCTGGGGGTAAGGGAGCCAACCAAGCGGTGGCAGCAGCCCGGGCGGGAGCCCAGGTGGAGATGTGGGGGGCAGTGGGATCTGACAGCTTTGGCTGCCTGCTGAAAGAGAACCTGGAGCAGAACGGCGTCGATACCCACCACCTGCGGGAGCTGGAAGGGCCCAGCGGCATCGCTCTGATCACTGTGGATCCAGCAGGGCAAAACCGGATTGTGGTCAGCCCCGGCGCTAACGGTCGCTACACCCCCGCCCAGCTGCCTCCTTGGACGCCGGCAGCGATGGTTCTGCTGCAACTGGAAATCCCCCTGGCCACGGTGCAGGCGGTGGCAGAGCAAGCCTTTGCCCAAGGGATCCCCATCCTGCTCAATCCAGCCCCTGTGGTGCCCCTGCCGGGATCCCTGTTGCGCCAGGTGCGCTACTTGGTGCTCAACGAAAGCGAAGCCGCTGCTCTTGCCCAATCCCCGGTGGAGACACCCGCGCAAGCCGAAAAAGTGGCCCAAGCCTTGCAACGGCAGGGGATCCCGACAGTGATCGTCACGTTGGGGGGAGCAGGCTTGGTCTGGGCCGATGGCGGAGAAAGCGGCTACCTGCCGGCCCACCCTGTGGCGGTAGTGGATACCACCGCTGCCGGCGACAGCTTCTGCGGCGCTTTGGCCGCCTGCCTAGCTACTGGCAAACCCCTGAGGGAAGCTCTACGGTTTGCCAATGCCGCTGCGGCTTTGTGCGTAACCCGCCCTGGGGCTCAGCCTAGTTTGCCGCGCCGCGCTGAGATCGAGGCGTTTCTGGCCGCTGCAGGCCCCCATCCTTAAGCACAGCTTCCTGCGCTACACGGAAAAGGCCTCTTGGCGGTGCTGCCGCAGCCGCTCTAGGCTGAGAGGGCCCTCAAGGTGTTGCCAGGGAAGGGGATCCGCCGGATCCCAGTTGCTGTGGACGTAGTAGTCCAAGGGCGGAAGCTTTCCTTTGAGCTCTTTGAAGGCGCGCCGGTAGCTGCCCAGGGAGTCGCCAAACTCCCGCGCCAACTGCAAAACCTGCGCTACTCGTCGATCCCCTCTGGAAATCAGAGCCTGAATGACCGACCAACTATAGCTTTCTGGGCGGAACTCAATCCCCAAGGGACGCAGGTGTTTTTGGTACCACTGCAGCTTTTTCTCCGCCTGGGGATCTACCCCCTGCCACTGAAAGGGAGTATGGGCTTTGGGCACAAAGGTGCTACAGCCCAAGGCCAAGCGCAGGCGGGGAGCCACCTTTTTGAGCTCCTTGAAGAGGGCAACTGTGGCCTCCAGATCAGCCTGGGTCTCTGCCGGGATCCCCACCATGCCATAGAACTTGATCCCCTTCAGGCCGCCGGCCTGAGCGTGGGCTGCCGCCGCCAAGATCTCTTCGTTGGCTAGCTTTTTGTTAATGACCTGGCGCAGCCGCTCCGAGCCACTCTCAATGGCCACGGTGATGGACTGGCTGCCGCGACGGGAGAGAACTTGCGCCAGGCGAGGCGTGACCGTGCCCGTGCGCACCGAAGCCAGGCTGAGGCGCACCTGCTCAAAGCGATCCTGAGCCAGGTACTCCAGCAGCTGCTCAAACTGGGGGTGCTGGGTTACCGAGGCCCCCAAAAGGCCAATCCGCTGGGTCACCTGCAGCCCCCGCTCCACTGCTGGGATCAGATGCCCCTCCACCTCAGCAGCGCGGAAGGGCAGGGTCAGGTAGCTGGCCAGGCAAAAGCGGCACATCTCCGGACAACTGCGCACCACCTCCACCATGTAGATGTTCTCCCAGGCTGCCTTGGGGGTAACCACGGTGGAAACCGAGAGGGTGTTGCCGCGGAAGGTATGCTTGCGGATGGAGCTGGGGATCCCGTCCAGCTTGGGAATGACTTTCTCCACCGGGCCCTCGGGCTCGCGGTAGTGCACCTCGTAGAGGCTGGGCACGTAGATCCCTGGTACCTGGGCCAGCGCCTGCAGCTTTTCCGCTCGGGATCCCCGCCTTACCTGGCGGTAGGCTTGGATCATCTGTTCCACCAGCCCTTCCCCGTCTCCCAGCAGGACGAAGTCGAAGAACGCAGCAAAGGGCTCAGGGTTGGCCGTCAACACCGGGCCACCGCCGAAAACCAAGGGATCCGCTTCCCCCCGCGCCTCGGCCTGGAGGGGGATCCCCTGTCCCTCCAGCAGATCCAGGATATGGACGTAGTCCAGCTCCCAAGACAGGGAAAAGCCCATCAGCTCTGGATCCCGCGGCAGAGGTTCGGCCAGATCTGTAAAGAGGCGGGAGACGACCACATCTTGACGGCTGGCCAGCAGGCTCCAGATGACCTGGTAGCCAAGGCTGGTGATTCCTACTGAGTAAGTGTTGGGAAAGGCGTAGATGACCCGCACGGCGTCCGGGTCGGGTGTGGCCGGCGTGAAGAGAAGCTGCTCGAGGGCAAACTCCGAAGGGGTCAAGGCAAGGACGGCAAGGAGCTCCTTTCCCAGCTTAGCCGGGTTTTGCAGGATTCACCGCGCTGCGCCGGCAAGCTCCAGGTACTTTTGCTTTACCGCCTGAATATCTTGCCACATCAGCCACTTGGGACTGCCGGGGGTGCGGTCGGGGTTACGCAGCAGATAGGCTGGGTGAAAAATCGGCATGCACCAGCGCCCCTGCCACTGGATCCACTCGCCGCGAATCTTGGTAATGCCCCGCTTATCCCCCAGAAGGGAGCGCACCGAGGTGGCGCCGGTCAACAAAATGATCCAGGGATCCACCAGGCGGATCTGCTCCAACAAGTAGGGCCGGCAGGCGTCCATCTCCTCCTGGGTGGGCACGCGGTTGTTGGGGGGACGGCACTTGACGACATTGCAAATGTAGGTGTCCCGTTCGGAATCTAGCCCCACGGAGGCCAAGATCTTATCGAGCAACTGCCCCGACTTGCCCACGAAGGGCAGCCCTTGCAGATCTTCCTGTTCCCCCGGCCCCTCGCCGATGATGAGAATCCTTGCCTTGGGGTTGCCTCGGTGCACCACCACATGGGTACGGTTGGCCGCCAACTCGCAGCGCTGGCAGACTCGGCAGTGCTGCTCCAGTTGTTCCAGATCCCGATAGGTACCGGGGGGAATGGGCACCTGGGCCGAGAGCGGGATCTGGTCCCATTGGGGAAGCGTCTCCGCAGTGGGGGCAGGCGGCTCTAGGGGATCGTCAAACAGGCTGGGCTGAAGCTCCGAGCCTCTTTTCTTGGCAGCCATTGCAAGCTGGGGGTTCCTTGTGCAGCGATCTTCGGCTGCTCCTTTGCCCTTGTCAAGCTGGGAGGCTCTTTCCCCCAAAAGGCAGCCTTTACGTCTTGTTAAACTGAGGAAACAAAAACCGGCCCCAGCCCCATAGGCCTGTATGCTGCTTCTATCCAAAGACCTGCCCAACCTCGACTACCGCCCCACCCTGCAGCGCTTCGGCGAGGACTGGCGGGATCCCCTTTCAACTCTCTTGGGCTGGGGGCGGGCTGCCGGCGCCGATTTGGTGGAGATCTTCCTGGAGCGGGTCAACTCCATCAGCTGCCTGGCGGAAGACGACGCCATCACCAGTATCACCCCTCGGCTTTCCACCGGCGCAGGGGTGCGGGTGTTTCGTGGCCTGGCTGACTGCTACGTCAGCACCAACGATCTCTCCTTTGCCGGCCTCAAAGCTGCTCTGGAAAAAGGCCTGCTGCTCATGGGCCTCACCCCCCCTGGTCCTGCCGCTTTGGTCTCTCCTGCCAACTTAGGGCTGCTCCAAGACTACGCCGAGCGCCGCAGCAAAGACGGCTGGCTCAAGGAATGCAGCCCTATTGGCGAAATGGGCGAGATCCTGCTGCGGGCCAACGCAGAGCTGAAGCGGCAAGCTCGCCACGTCCAGTCCCGCCGCACCAACTACTTCCGCGACTGGCAGGAGATCCTGGTGGCCTGCAGCGATGGCACCTTTGTGCGTGACATTCGCCTCACCCAGTCGGTCAGTTCTACCCTGCTCTGCGCCGACGGCGACCACCGGGCTTCCGTTAGTCAACGGGCGGGGGGCACCGGGGATCCCGACTTTTTGCGCCGCTGGGATCTTGTAGCCCACAGCCAGGAGCTGGCAGAGGCTGCCGGCCAGATGCTCTATGCCGACTACGTGGAATCGGGCACCTACCCCATCGTCATGTCCAACGCCTTTGGCGGCGTGATCTTCCACGAAGCCTGTGGGCATCTCTTGGAAACCACTCAGATCGAGCGCAAAACCACCCCCTTTGCTGACAAAAAAGGCCAGAAAATTGCCCACAAAAACCTCACCGCCTGGGATGAGGGGCTCTCCGAGGGGGCCTTTGGCAGCCTGGATGTGGACGACGAGGGCATGCCGGTTCAGCGCACCCTGCTCATTGAAAAAGGCATTCTGAAGAACTTCCTGGCCGACCGCGCTGGCTCCATGCGCACTGGCCACCCTCGCACCGGCAGCGGTCGCCGCCAGAACTACACCTTTGCCCCCGCCAGCCGCATGCGCAACACCTATATCGCTCCCGGCGATGCCGAATTGGACGATCTTTTTGCTTCTATTGACAAGGGCATCTACTGCAAGCGCATGGGGGGAGGCAGCGTCGGCCCCACGGGACAATTCAACTTTGCCGTTGAAGAAGCCTACCTCATCGAAAACGGCAAAATTACCAAGCCGCTCAAGGGGGCTACCCTAATCGGGGAAGCTAAGGACATCCTGACCAAGATCTCCATGTGCTCCAAGGATCTTCGCCTAGCCCCTGGCTTCTGTGGTTCTGTCAGCGGCAACATCTACGTCACCGTGGGTCAGCCCCACATCAAGGTGGACGCCATCACCGTGGGCGGGCGCTAGATCCAGGGATCCCCCATGGCCTACGACAACGTTTGCAAATACCTGGCAGAGCGCTTCCCGGAGCAGTTTGCCGGCTGGCTGGTAGGAGAAGTGGCTGCGCCGGTGCAGATGCTGCCTACGGAATTGTCAGAGGAGCCCATCCGGGCAGACTCCGTGATTTTGTTGGGGCTTCAGCAGAGCATTTTGCATCTGGAATTTCAAACAGATCCAGATCCTGAAATCCCCTTTCGCATGGCTGACTACCGGCTTCGCCTCTATCGGAAATATCCCCAGCTACCGGTGCGGCAGGTGGTCATTTATCTTCGCAAAACGCGCTCGGAGAGGGTTTTCCAAACCTTTTTCCGCCTAGAAAGACTCAGCCATGAGTTCGAGGTCATTCGCTTGTGGGAATGCAACTTGCCAGCCGGAGCCGTTCGCGTGAGCGGTGCGGAGCACATTCGCGTGAGCGGTGCGGAGCACGTTTGGCAAGCCCTGCTCCCTTTTCGCGTCCTGAGTCAGGTGGAGGATCCGACAGAAACCTTGCGGGGAGTGGCCAGTGAGCTAGAGCGCTTGCCAGACCTCAACGAGCGACGGGAACTGGCAGCGGCAACAGCCGTTTTGGCAGGACTAGCATTGGATCGGTGCTGAATTCGACAAATCATGAGGTCTTTGGATATGAGGGAGTCGGTGATCTACCAAGAGTGGCGGGCAGAAGCTCTGCGCGAGGGCCTGGAAGCAGGGCGCAAAGAAGGTCTGCAACTGGGCCTGCAACAAGGACTGCAACAGGGATTGCAGCATGGAGAAGCAACGCTGGTTTTGCGGCTTTTGCGGCGGAAGCTGGGATCCCTTGACCCGGCTCTGGAAAACAGGATTTGGACTTTGCCAACGTCGCAACTGGAGGCGCTGGGGGAAGCGCTGCTGGATTTCAACAGCGTGGAGGACTTGACCGCCTGGCTGGCCCGTCGGTAGGGGAGAGAAGGAGTGGCGATACTGCAAGTTGAGGCCTTGGCCGAACGGGTGCAAAGCTGTGCCAAACGTTTGGGGATCCCCCAGTTTGATCTCTACGGGGCTCAAGTGGACGAAACCAGCGTGCAGGTAGATCACGGGGAACCTCGCCAGGTCAAGGCTTCCCACCGCTGCAGCGTAACGGTGCGGGCCTGGAACGACCAAGGGCAGGTGGGAGTGACCTCCACCACCGATGTCGATGAGGCGGGGTTGGAACTGGCCCTGCAGATGGCCTTTGAAGCCAGCCACTTCGGTGTGCGGGAACATGCGCCCCAATTTAGCCCAGAGGCCAAGCTGCCCATTCTCCAGCCCTGCAACGACAAAAGGCCCCTGGCGCTGGCTAGCGAGCTCCTAGAGCAACTGGTGGCTGCTGAGAAGGCTTTGCTGGGATCCCATCCCGCCATCCAAGGGGTACCCTACAACGGCTTGGCCCAGCGACAGATCGACCGCTTTTACCTCAACAGCGACCAAGCCCTGCGCCAAGAGGGCCACACCCTGGCCTCAATTTTTCTCTACGGGAAAGCAGAACAAGAGGGCCGCAAACCCCGCAGCGCCGGCGCCATTCGGGTGGCTCGCAGCCTAGAGGAGCTGGATATTCAAGGTTGCACCAAAGAAGCTGCCGAGAAACTCATCAGCCACCTGGAGTACGAGCGGATCCCTTCGGGGAAATACATGGTGGTTTTTTCTGGGGAAGCTTTTCTAAGCCTCTTGGGAGCTTTCTCCAATCTCTTCAACGCCCAGAACATCCTCGACAACCAAAGCCTTTCCACCCCCGACTCGCTGGGCAAGCAGATTGCCTCACCTCTCCTATCGGTGTGTGATGACGCTCTCCACCCAACCAACGTAGGAGCGATCAGCTTTGACGGCGAAGGCACCCCCACCCGCCGCGTTCCCCTCATCACCAACGGTGTCCTAACCCACTTCTTGCACAGCGCCGGCACTGCCAAACGTCTGGGGGCCCAGCCCACCGGCCATGCCAACATCGGCGCCAAAGTGACGGTTGCCGCCCACTACTATCACGTGTTTGCTGGCGCACCGCCGGAGAGCACCTATGACTTGGCCACGGCTGAGAACGTGGTCTGGATTGACGAGTTGCAGGCTCTCCATGCTGGAGTTAAGCCTCTACAGGGATCCTTCTCCCTGCCCTTTCAGGGCTGGTGGGTGCGCCAGGGAGAGCGCATCAGCATCGAGGCGGCCACAGTAGCCGGGGACTTTCTGGAGCTGTTGAAGTCGATTTTCTACGTCGAGCCGGAGCCACAGGTCACTCCTGCTGGCCTGTGTCCCCGCATTTGGGTAGCTGACCTCTCCATCACCGGCCAGTAGCTCCATGAAACTCACCCGCCTCGACCTCAACAGTTGGCTCGTCCAGACCCAGAGGCAGACCTTCCTCCTGGATCCGTGGCTGGTGGATCCTTTGGTCTTCTTTGGCCTGCCCTGGTTCCTCCGCCTGGAGCACCGCCAGCCGCCCCCCTTTACCCCGGAGACTCTGCCCAAAATTGACGGGATCCTCCTCAGCCAGGGCCAGCCGGATCACTGCCACCCGCCTACCCTGCAAAGGTTGGACAAGCAGATCCCGGTTTTGGCTTCACCAGCTGCAGCTAGGGTAGTGAAGCGTCTGGGATTTGCAGCGGTTCAAGCTCTGGATCCCTGGCAGGGGGTGCAGTGGGGGGATCTGCGCATCACAGCAGTTCCCGGCGCGCCTTTGGGGCCGGTGCGGGAGCTGGGCTTTTTACTGGAAGAGCTATCCACCCAGACGCGGCTTTACTATGAGCCTCATCTTTCCCAACCCGATGTCCGCCCGCGGCTGCAGCAGGAGTTTTCTCCCATCCACACTCTGTTGATTCCGGTGGTGGGGCAAATCTTTCCCCTCTTGGGCGAGGTAATCATGGGGCCGGAGCGAGCCCTGCAGGTGGTGGCAGCCCTGCGCCCGCAGCAGGTGATCCCGACGGCGATGGGAGAGGTGAACTACCAGGGCTGGTTGGCCGCCCAGATCCGCCCTCTGGGGAGCCTAGAGGAGTTTCGGGAAAAGCTGGGATCCCTGAACGCTGCCACCGGCCGATCAATCCGACTATGCTGCCCTGCTCCTGGGGAAACGGTGTCTCTTTCTGTTGCAGCCAAGGCATGAGCATTCCTTCCCAAGTCCCGCCTGGCCCTGATCTGGTGGCTATTTTGCGGGCAGATTACGCTCGCTTTCCCAAAAATCAAACTTACTCAACTTACGATCCCCAAGTTTACTTCCGGGATCCCCTCAACGAGTTTTGCGGCCTGGATCGCTATCGAGCCATGATCGACAGCCTGGGGCGGTGGCTGCAAGATATCCATCTCGAGCTGCACGACATCCAACAGGTCGGCGCTATATCAGCACCGAGTGGACGCTAAGGGGATCCCTGTCTTTTTTGCCCTGGCGTCCCCGCCTGTGCATCCCTGACTAGACAGCAATGCAACTCAACGCCACCCTCAATCCCTAGCGCTGCTCTCGCTGGCAGGTACTGCTGCAAGCTTTAGAGGGCGGGGAGTTTCTTTGCTAGAATTAGAAAGCTCACTTTTCGGCGCTGCTGAAAAGTAGTTGCATAGGTGCACTGGAGAGATGGCCGAGTGGTCGAAGGCGCAGCACTGGAAATGCTGTGTGGGGCAACTCACCGTGGGTTCGAATCCCACTCTCTCCGTCACAGAATCGTTTCCCTAGCTGCTGAGGTTTCCTGAGCTCCGGTCGTATGACTTTGCAGCTTGTTAGCTCCGCTTTTGCCCCCTCAGAACCCATCCCCTCCCGCTACACCTGTGAAGGAGACGACCTTTCTCCCCCCTTGAGTTGGTTGGGGGCACCTGCAGGAACCCAAAGCTTTGCCCTGATCATGGATGACCCAGACGCCCCCAGAGGCACCTTTGTCCATTGGGTAGTCTACAACTTGCCTGCCAGGGTCACGAGTCTGCCAGAAGGGATCCGCTCCGACAGCGATCTCCCCCAAGGGGCCGTCCACGGGCAAAACAGTTGGGGTCGGAACACTTATGGTGGCCCTTGCCCTCCCAGCGGCACCCACCGCTACTTCTTCACCCTCTACGCCCTGGACAGGCAGCTAGCCTTAGCTCCAGGAGCCACCAAAGAGGCCTTGCTACGGGCCATGGAAGGCCACATCCTCGCCCAGGCGCAGCTGATGGGCACCTATCAAAGGAGGGGAAGCTCGGGGTAGGCCCCCCATCCCTGCGTAGAGATCCCACAGCTCTTCTCTCCACACCACCGAGCCAGCCACTGCTTTTCTACCCAAAACGGGGATCCCTACCTGGGCCGGCAACTGCCAGACCAAGGCAGGCTCTAGTCGGGAGGAGAGGGCTGGTGCCGCTTCCAGGAGCACCCACCCTAGGCAGTCGGCCTTGGTTTGCCGCAGCAAAGCTGCAAAGGCGGCTGCTTGGCTAAGGGCAGCTTCTTCAGGCAGCGTCAGAAGTACCTTGAACCCCCACGCAGCAGCTAGGTCAGCCCAGGTTTGGCCAGGCCCCAGAGGGTCGGCAAGGCTTCCGGGCACCACCAGCAGCGGGGCCTTCTCTCCCTCCCAAGCAACCATCTGCCGCCAGAGGGTTCTAAGCTGGGCTTCGGAAGGTCTGGGATCCACCTCGAGCAGGCCCCAAGGGGCTTGCACCGCCTGCTGCCAGGCCTCTGCCACTCCTGGCGCTGCCCGACTTCCAGGCCAGGTGTCTGCCACCATCACTCTCATGGCTCCCCTGTCTCAGCTTCCCAGAGGCTGAGAAACTCGGGTTGCACCTCAAAGCCAAACACCAAGGCCATGTCGCGCAGCATCGAGACCGATCCCAGTTTCTGCTGCTTAAACCAGCGCATCAGCACAAAAATCTTCTGGTAGACGAAGATCTCCAATGCCTCCGGGTTGTAGACGATCCCTTCGCGCGGGTTGAACTGGTGAGGCACCAGCATGGCGGCGTAACGGGCCAGCTCACCACTGCGCCAGTCGAGAAAGTAGGGCATCCAGGGGTAAACCGTGTCCCAGCGGATGAACCACAGGCGCACTTCTGGGATCTCCGAGAGCTCGCGCGGATCGTCGGGGCTGCGCGGCCAATCGATGGCGCACTGAACCTGCTGAGCGGCGCCAACGGGATCCGCCATCAGGGTTTTCACCAACTCATGGCCCGGCGTTAAATCCAGGGTTTGAATGGCTTTGGCCGGCAAGTAGAAGGTAATCGGCACGACGACAAGCAGTTACCTTAACGCCTTGAATCCTGGTCAGGGCTGTGGATAGCATCAACCTCTTGCAGCTTATCTCAGCTCTGGGCTATTCACCCCTGCCAGCGGGATCCCCAGCCGAGTTAGGTCGAGAACAAAGCCTGCCGCCACCAAGAACACCTGGTCTGCCAGCGGGGCCAGCTTCTGAGTGAGCTCCCCCATCCGATCGCGAAACTGACGCCCCAGCGGATAGGCAGGCACCACTCCCCAGCCTACTTCTTCGGAAACCAGGATCACTTTTCCTCGGCAGCCTTGCAACGCTCTCAAGAAGGATTGCGCCAAGGGATCCCATTCCCCAGGCGAGCAGTCCAAGCTCTGGGCCACCCAGCCCCCCAGCGAATCCACTAGGGCACAGCAGGGCTGAGGTAGCTGCTGCAGTTCGGCGCCCAGGTCAGGCCCCGTTTCCC
>NZ_JANSJL010000091.1:0-1197 GCF_047502745.1 Synechococcus sp. F70.1 | reverse complement strand
GGAGAGTTGACAGAACTTAACGGTTGGATTAAGGTTAGGTTGTCCATCTTCGCACTTCCACGAGGAAGTTAGGCTTTATGACCACTGTTCTCCAACGTCGCTCAGCTAGCAACGTGTGGGAGCAGTTCTGCGAGTGGGTGACTTCTACCGACAACCGGCTCTACATCGGCTGGTTTGGCGTGTTGATGATCCCCACCCTGCTGACTGCCACCACCTGCTTCATCATTGCCTTCATTGGTGCTCCTCCAGTTGACATCGACGGCATCCGCGAGCCAGTTTCGGGTTCGCTGCTGTACGGGAACAACATCATCACCGCCGCGGTGGTACCTTCTTCAGCAGCCATTGGCTTGCACTTTTATCCGATTTGGGAAGCCGCCTCTTTGGACGAGTGGCTGTACAACGGCGGCCCCTACCAGCTGATTGTGCTGCACTTTTTGATTGGGGTGTACTGCTACATGGGGCGCGAGTGGGAGCTGAGCTACCGCTTGGGGATGCGTCCCTGGATTGCGGTGGCCTACTCGGCGCCGGTGGCAGCGGCAACAGCGGTGTTTTTGATTTACCCGATTGGGCAGGGGTCATTCTCGGACGGGATGCCCCTGGGGATTTCCGGGACGTTCAACTTCATGTTGGTGTTCCAGGCGGAGCACAACATTTTGATGCACCCGTTCCACCAGCTGGGCGTGGCTGGCGTGTTTGGGGGTGCGCTGTTTAGTGCGATGCACGGGTCTTTGGTGACCAGCACCCTGATTCGGGAGACTTCGGAGGAGGAGTCGCAGAATCTGGGGTACAAGTTTGGTCAAGAGGAAGAGACCTACAACATTGTGGCGGCGCATGGGTATTTTGGCCGGTTGATTTTCCGGTATGCGTCGTTCAACAACAGCCGCAGCCTGCACTTTTTCCTGGCGGCCTGGCCGGTGGTGGGGATTTGGTTTGCGGCGTTGGGCATCAGCATCATGGCGTTCAACCTGAATGGGTTTAACTTCAACCAGTCGATTGTGGACAGCAACGGGCGCGTGGTTGGGACGTGGGCGGACGTGCTCAACCGTGCCAACCTGGGGATGGAAGTGATGCACGAGCGGAATGCGCACAACTTCCCGCTGGATTTGGCGGCGGTGGAGGTAGCGCCGGCTGTGCGGGGCTAGTGCTTCCCCAGGTTTCCTGACTCTACTTCCCCTGGCCCCAGCGCCAGGGGTTTTT
>NZ_JANSJL010000090.1:0-1202 GCF_047502745.1 Synechococcus sp. F70.1 | reverse complement strand
CAGCAGGGCTGAGGTAGCTGCTGCAGTTCGGCGCCCAGGTCAGGCCCCGTTTCCCAGGTTTGCCAGGTGGGAGGACGCCGCTGCCGATGCTGTCGAACCCGCTCCGCCCACTCTGGGTCAGCCTCAGGATCCGGCTTGGGCCCCGTGGCCAGGTAGAAGACCGGCAGGCCGGAAGCGGCAGCTAGGCTCTCCGCCAGCCGACTTTTACCGCAGCGGGCAGGGCCGCAGATAAGTACAATCGGCATTAGACATCAGTCAGGAAGAAGTTTATCGCTAGGTTAGCTTAGCGGTTAGCAGCTTCTACCTCTTCTGGCTTCGTTCGTAATTAGGTTAAGATCTGGAAGCTCCTAGGCGGATTTTGAGCCCATTCTACTGAGGCTTGCGTTCTGGCAGGTGAAGCCCCGATCTAGCGACCTAAGGTTCTATGCCCATCCGCATCGAACATAGTCCCCAACTGGAGGAGAAAACATACTTTGCCTACAGAGGCTTAGCACCATTTCCCTTGGTTACTATTGGCTCCCTAAGCTATGGATATGAGTTCTTTATCCATTGGATGGGAGAGCCTTCGCAGGTAAAGATTGGCCGCTGTAGCTCGATTGCACGAGAGGTGCATTTTTTTGCAGGCTATGAGCACCACACTGACTGGGCCACTACCTATCCCTTCACTCATCTACCTGAGTGTTGGAGCGAGCTGCGCGCCCTGGAAGGCCACCCTCTGACCCGCGGGGACATTGTGGTTGGCCATGACGTTTGGATTGGCCACGGTGCCATGATTCGCTCAGGAGTGACAATTGGAAATGGAGCAGTTGTTGGAATGGGTGCAGTGGTGACTAGGGATGTCCCACCATACGCGATTGTTGCGGGTGTGCCAGCCAAAGTAGTTCGCTATCGCTTCTCACCTGAGGTAATCGAGCAGCTCAGCCAGCTTAGCTGGTGGGACTGGCCTCTTGAAGCCATACGTAAAGCAGCGCCTCTTCTTTGTTGCCCCCTGAACCAAGAAACTCTTTCGGCACTAGCTGAGTTTAAGCAAAAGCTCCTGGCTCCGTGAGTTTGGAGCTAGGATAAGGATCAATTAAGGGCAGTTTTACAAGAGACATGACGGATCCCAAGCCAGCATCTTCCCCTGGCCAAAGTGCTGCTTCAGCCACCTCGCCAACCTTTCCTCCCCTTTGGCTGAGCCTGGCGTTGGGGATCACCACCGC
>NZ_JANSJL010000089.1:0-4592 GCF_047502745.1 Synechococcus sp. F70.1 | reverse complement strand
CAACGCAAACACCAGAAATAAGCCGCCCCCCACCCAATGCACGGCGCGTTCAGAGATGTGAGCTGCTAAAAAACGACCTCCCACCACCGCCAGCCCCACCATCAGCCCATGGCCAAGGGTAGCCCCTGCCCAGACGCTCAATCCCGGTTGGGTGGCCGCCAAGGAGATGGTGGCAATCTGGGTTTTATCCCCGAACTCGGCCAAGGCCGTCAAGCTAAAGGCTTCCCACACAATGGCCCAAGCACCGCCGCGGCCCGCCCCTTTTTCTTCTGCCTGCTCCACCAGCCTGAGGGCTTCTTCCTCTTCTTCTTTTTCCTGCTGGGGAGTCATCTTGTAAGCTTGCCAGAGCATTCTCAGCCCAAAAGCCGCAAAAACCCCAGCCGACAACACTCGCACGCCCAGCGGCGGCAGCAGCTTGAAAAGCACCTTCCCGGCCACCACCGCCAGCAAGGTCATCACGGCCAAAGCCAGCCACGTCCCCAAGAAAACCCAGCGGCGCGGGTGTCGCATAGCCAGAATCAGGGGGGTAAAAAAGGTTTTATCCCCAAACTCCGCTACCGTAACCAACAGCAAACTTGACGCAAAACCAGCCCACATCGTTTAGCCTCCAACCTCTCTTGTGTGTGGAATCGGTTCACACCTAGAGGTGAAGGCTGGGAAAGTCAGACGGACTCACCAAGCTCACCTCTGCGTGAACTCAGTGAAAGTCTCGTCACCAAAGCAGCCTGCCGGGCTTGCTTTGTCTCTTGCACCGGGCTGTTTTTAGCCAGTATGTCGATGCAGAGGGCGGTAAGCCACCTGACTACTCCCTTTCCGTCTGAATGGTAGCATGCTGAGCTCCCAGTGGGAGTCATTCATCCAAGCATTCAAGAAAAGCTCTCCAATGGGATCCCCCAAGACTTGCTGTGCCTTGGCCGATATCAGCTAGAAATCGCAGGAGCCCCGCACTGTACCCGTAGGGTCAGTGCCGGGAGGAATGCGCTTTGATGAAGTTCAATGAACTTATGAGCCAAGTCCTGACCATATCCTGTAAGCTCAAGGCGTCCCAGTCGCAAGCCGCCAAATTGGACGCGACGATGGATGTCTTTGTGCAGGCATTGAACTGGGTCAACCAGAACACGCCGGAGAAGATCGTCAACGCGGTCAAACTGCAATCCCTTTGCTACTACGAGATTCGAGCCCGGTTCGGCTTGTCCAGTAACTTGGCTCAACAGGTGTGCAGACGGGTGGCAGGCGCTCGCAAAGTGGCGAGACAGCGCAACCGTCCGGTTAAAGAGTTCAAGCGTAGGTTCGTTACCTACGACGCACGTATCTTTTCATTCCGCGAGAAAGACTGGACGGTGTCGCTGACCACGGTTGAAGGGAGAGAACGCTTTGAGCTAGCCATTGGTAACTACCAGAGGGGAATGCTGGCTGGCTCTAACCCCAAATCGGCCACCCTAGTCCAGCGGAAGGATGGCTCCTACTACATCCAGATTTGCGTAGAGAAAAACCCGCCCAAGCAACAAGATACCGACAGGGTGATCGGGGTGGACTTGGGCAGGACGGATATCGCCCATACGTCAGAGGGGGACAACTGGAATGGACAGCAGTTGAACAGAGTCCGAGACCACTACTCCCGGTTGAGGGCGGTACTCCAACGCAAAGCCAGTAAGGGCACACGCAGTTCGCGGCGCAGATGCCGTCAACTGTTGCAACGGCTGTCTGGCAAGGAGAGACGCTTTCAAACGTGGGTCAATCAAGGTGCTCCACACCGCTAACGCGACCGCATCTCCAAAGCTATTGTCTCTAGGGCAAAGGCGACAAACAGCGCTATTGCTCTGGAAGACTTGACAGGGATCCGGGAAAGGGTCAATCAACAGCCACGCAGCAAAGCCGAGCGGCGTAGGACCAACAGTTGGGCGTTTTACCAACTACGTCAATTTCTGGAATACAAGGCTCTGCGTGCGGGGGTTGCTCTGATTCTTGTTCCGCCTGCCTACACGTCGCAGACCTGCCACCGGTGTTTGCACATTCATCCCGACCCTGCGCAATCCTACCGCAGTGGAAAGAAGTTTAAGTGTGGACACTGTGGATGGGAAGGGGATGCGGATTTGAATGGTGCGAATGTGATTGCGCTTTTGGGGGCTGCTGTAAACCAGCCTAGAGGTCAAGCCTACGGCTCGCTTCGCGAACGTGGTTGGCTTGCCAACTGCAGGGCTACCGTTCGCGCCAGCGGGCCGGAGGCCTTAAGCCCGCCCTGTACTGCGAAGCAGTCAGGGTCGGGTAGTTTACTTTTTCCACCCGGTTTTAGGGGCCAAGACCCGAGGCCGTGTTTACTCTGGATCCTGCTCTAACCGATGCTTGCCGAGCCACCTGCCCGCACCCCCAAGGGATCCCTCTCTCTTCTTCGGAAGTCCTGTCCCCAGCTTTTGTGGCGACTGCAGGGGTGGTATTGGCAGCAGGCGGGCATGGCCTGGGAGGCGGGGCTGGCTTGGTTGGCGTTGTGGCTTTGGGCTGGCGCAAGAGAGAGCGGCTGGCTGGAGTGTGCCGAGGAGCTGCTGCAAGAGGCTTGGGTGGCCGGCTATAGCTGGGCTGCCCTCTGGACAGCTTGCCAGGAGGGGGAAGATCCGCCGGGGACCGTCCTCCACCTGCGAGCCAGGGATCCCCGACCGCTGCGCCGGGAGGGGTTGATTTCCCTCCTCTTGCACCTGATGGCGCTGCTGGGGCTGGCTTGGTGGGGATCCCGGCCTTGATCAGACGCAGAACTCCGGATCCCAGTCACGCTTTTGCTGGAGGATCCCGAGCCACAGTTGCTCGAACCGGATTCAGAATCCATAGAATCTCTCCCACCAGAGCCAACAGCAGAGCCGCCCGGCCCGGCCCCGGAATCGCCCCCTGCAGACGATCTATCCCCACCGGAGCCTGTGCCCCAAGAGATCGAGATGCCAGCCATCCCGGAGGCTGAATCTTTGCTGGCCCTGCAAACTCCGACCCCTACACCCATTCCCACGGCAAAGCCAGAACCCACCCCTACTCCTCCACTGACCCCATTACCGACAGCCACCCCGCAACCCACTCCTCCGCCACAACAGCCCACCCCAACTCCGGCGGTCACCCCCACCTCTACCGCGACTCCACTCACCTCCGCCCCGGTCCCCTTAAGCACCCCTCTGCCCCGCTTTACCCCCTTGATCCAAGGGATCCGTTCCAGCGTAAAGACTGCCGCCGCTCCGCCTTCCCCCGGCAGCGAGAGCAGATTGGGGCCAAGGGATCCTGAAACTGGGACACCTGGCGGTATAGGTGCAGCCCAACCCCATTCCTCTGCCCCAACACCTGCCACCCCCAGTTCCTCCCCACCGACAGTGGCTGCCAACCCCCAGCCGGACATCCTGGCCCGCCCGATCCCCGGCCGCAATCCTCCGCCCCCCTACCCTCCTCAAGCTCGCCGTCTCGGCCAACAGGGGCAGGTGCTGCTGCGGGCCAAGGTCAATGCCCAGGGGCAGGTGCAGCAGGTGGAGATCGCCTCTTCCAGTGGGTTTCCCGCCCTGGATGGGGCAGCGCAGGAGGCGGTGCAGCGGTGGGAATTCAGCCCGGCCTTGAGAAACAACGCCCCCATCGAGTCTTGGGTGGTGGTGCCCATCCAGTTCACCCTCAATTGATTGCTGTTTGGGAATGGTTTTGGAGATTGTCTATGCTGTCTCGTCTTTCTCGCCGTCAACTGTTCGCCTTTGGTCTGGCCAGCGTGGGGGCCTGGGGAATGGGGCGTTTGGCCCAAGCCCAAGGTCGGATCCCTCAGGAGCCACTCCTGTCAGCGAGACAGAGTCCTTTTCGTCGGGTAGCCAGCCTCACCACCTTGACTGCCGATATCCTCTATCGCTTGGCCCCCGATAGGTTGGTGGGGATCCCTGCCGGTCGTTTGTTGGAGGAGGATCCCCGCTTCCAAGGCTTGACCCGCCTGGGGCTGGGCAACCAACCCAACCTGGAGCAGCTTGTGGCCCTACAACCGGACTGGGTGGTGGGGGCCAGTGGCTTTCACGAGGCTCTGGCAGAACGGCTGCAGGAGCTGGGGATCCCCACCTACCTCACCCGCGTGGACAGTTGGGCTGCTTTGGAAGAGACGATTGCCACCCTGGCTGCTGCTTTGGGGGCGGATCCCGATCCCTTGCTGCGGCAGTATGGATCCCTTTTGCCCCAGGAACTGCCCCGCGTTCGACCCAAAACCTTGCTCTTGGTGGGCACCCAGCCGATTCTTTCTCCCAACCGGCAAAGCTGGGCCGGGGATCTGCTGGAACGCTTTGGCGCGGACAATCTCACCGCTACTTTGCAAAGCCAAGGGCCTTTTCGGGGCTACGTCACCCTTTCGGCAGAGCGCATCCTGGAAGCCAACCCAGAAGTTCTGCTGGTGGTCAACCCGGAGGCGGCGGATCCCTTGGCGTTTTTCCGTTCCCGCCCCTTTTGGAATCGGTTGCAAGCCGTCCAAACTGGGAAAGTTTATGGATTTGACTACTACGGCTTGGTCAATCCCGGCACCCTGGAGAAGATCAGGGCAGCCTGTGAGCAGTTGGCTAGGGTTCTTTTGAAGGTGGGATAGAGGGGCAGTAAACGCTGTT
>NZ_JANSJL010000088.1:0-1275 GCF_047502745.1 Synechococcus sp. F70.1 | reverse complement strand
GGTGCTGACTACCGTGTTGGTGTACGGGTTGGCGCGTACTCCCTCGGGACTGGCGGTGGAGCGGCTGATCTTGGCGGGGGTGGCCGTCAGCGCCCTGTTTGGGGCCATTAGCTCCACCTTGTTGTTGATGGCAGATGACCGGGTGCAGGTGGCTCTCACCTGGTTGATCGGCAGCTTGAGCGGGCGGGGCTGGCCAGAGGTGCAGGTGGCCGGGGCGTATATCCTGGTCGGCTTGGGATTGGGATGGGGGCAGGCGCGGGCTTTAAACCTGCTGAGCTTGGGGGAAGAGATGGCGGTGAGCTTGGGGATCCCTCTAGTGCGGACGCGGGTGGTGATTGGTCTGGTGGCGGCTTGGCTGGCGGCAACCGCCGTCAGTGTGGGGGGGTTGATCGGCTTTGTCGGTTTGGTGGTGCCCCACATGGTGCGGCAGGGGGTGGGATCCGATTACCGCTGGCTGTTGCCCCTTTCTGCCTTGGCGGGGGCGACCCTGCTGAGCGGCGCTGATATCCTGAGCCGTTTGGGCCCGATAGAGCTGCCGGTGGGGATTGTCACCGCTGTGATGGGGGCTCCCTTTTTCGGCTGGCTGCTGTGGCAGCAGGGGGCAGGGCGATGAGAGAGCCCATCCTGCAGGTCGAGGATTTGAGCGGGGGCTACGGATCCCGGACGGTGGTGCGACAAGTGAGCTTCAGCGTGCAACAGGGGCAATGGCTGAGCATTGTCGGCCCCAATGGTTCCGGCAAATCGACGGTGCTGCGACTGTTGAGTCGGGTTCTGATTCCCCAAGCTGGGCGCGTGTACCTGGACGGTCGGGATCTGCACGCTCAACTCACTCCAAAGCAGGTGGCCCGGCAGTTGGCTCTTTTGCCCCAGCAGCAGCGGATCCCGGCAGGGCTGACGGTGCGGCAATTGGTGAGTCTGGGGCGTTCTCCCCACCAGCCCTGGTGGGCGTGGCAGTTGACGCCAGCGGATCGGCAGCGGGTGGAGTGGGCTCTGGAGCAGACGGGACTGGGATCCCTGGCGCTGCGACCGAATAGCCGCATCACCTGATCCACCATTTCCCGGTGTTGTCCGGTCAAGATCGGCTCGGTGCGCAGATGGGGACTGGCACGCAGGGCTTGGATCACCGGGGCCAGCTTAATGGCTTCGGGCCGTGTGCCCAAGATCACGGCAACGAGGGGAAGGGAGGCCATAAGCTCAAGGACATCGGCACCTATAGGAGATGGGAAGCGCAGCTCATTGAAGCAAGGCCACCAACAAACCACTAACAAAAACCAC
>NZ_JANSJL010000087.1:50885-101914 GCF_047502745.1 Synechococcus sp. F70.1 | reverse complement strand
TGATCCAACAGGTGAAAGCTGCCCAGGCTGAGTATGCCACCTTCACCCAGGAACAGGTGGATCGGATCTTTCACAAAGCTGCCCTGGCCGCCAACAACGAACGGATCCCGCTGGCCAAGCTGGCCGTGGAAGAGACCGGCATGGGGATTGTGGAAGACAAGGTGATCAAAAATCACTTTGCCTCTGAATACATTTACAACAAATACAAACACGAGAAAACCTGCGGCGTCATCGAGCGGGACGAGAGCTTTGGCTACGAGCGCATTGCTGAGCCGGTGGGGCTTTTGGCAGGTATTGTGCCAGTAACCAACCCCACGTCGACAACAATTTTCAAAGCCCTCATCACTCTAAAAACCCGCAACGCCATCATCTTTGCGCCTCACCCCCGTGCCAAACGATGCACGGCTGCTGCAGCCAAAGTGGTCAAAGAGGCGGCTGAGGCGGCAGGCGCGCCGGTGGGGTTGATTGGCTGGATTGACGAGCCCACGATTGAGCTCTCCCAGGCTTTGATGCAGCATCCTGAGGTGAAGCTGATCCTGGCCACCGGGGGCCCTGGCATGGTCAAGGCGGCCTATTCTTCCGGCCACCCATCTTTGGGGGTGGGGGCAGGCAATACCCCGGCAGTGATCGATGCCAGCGCCGACATCCCCACAGCCGTCAGCTCGATTATCTTGAGCAAGACCTTCGACAACGGCATGATCTGCGCCTCAGAACAGGCGGTGATCGTGGTGGATGCTGTTTACGAGCAGGTCAAGGCCGAATTCCGCCAGCGGGGGGCCTACTTTTTGGATCCGGAACAAACGCAAGCGGTGCGCTGCCTCCTCCTCAAAGACGGCCGCCTCAATCCGGCTATTGTCGGCCAATCGGTGCAGACCATTGCCGCTCTGGCCGGGATCCAAGTACCCGAAGGCACGAAGCTCCTGATTGGAGAAGTGGACAAGGTGGGGCCTGAGGAGCCGTTCTCCTACGAAAAATTGGCCCCTGTTTTGGCCCTCTACCGCGCCAAGGATTTCCCCAGCGCTGTCGATATTGCCGTCCAAGTGGTCAATTTCGGGGGGCGGGGCCACACCTCTGTTTTGTATACCGATCCAGCCAATCGGGACGATATTGCCTACTTTGAGAATGCCCTACAAACAGGGCGGGTGCTGATCAACACCCCCTCTTCGCAGGGGGCGATTGGGGATCTCTACAACTTCAGGCTGGATCCCTCGCTCACCCTAGGCTGTGGCACTTGGGGGGGCAATTCGGTCTCGGACAATGTGGGGCCGCGCCACCTGCTCAACATTAAAACGGTGGCCTACCGGCGGGAAAATATGCTCTGGTTTCGGGTGCCGCCCAAGATCTACTTCAAGCCGGGATGTCTACCGGTGGCGCTGCGGGAGTTGGCCGGCAAAAAACGGGCTTTTTTGGTTACCGATAGGCCCCTCTTCGAGCTGGGCGTGCTGCAGGCGGTTACCCGGGTTTTGGACGAACTGCAGATCAAGTGGGATGTCTACCACGACGTGGAGCCGGATCCCACCCTCAGCAACGTCAACCGCGGCCTGGAGCAGTTGCGCCAATTCCAGCCGGATGTGATCATCGCCGTGGGGGGCGGATCCCCGATGGACGCGGCCAAGGTGATGTGGCTGATGTACGAGCAGCCGCAGGTGGAGTTTGAAGGCCTGGCCACGCGCTTTATGGACATCCGCAAGCGGGTCTACGAGCTGCCGCCGCTGGGGCAAAAAGCCCAACTGGTCTGCATCCCCACCACTTCCGGGACGGGATCCGAGGTGACGCCCTTTGCCGTAGTCACCGACGACCGGGTGGGGATCAAGTACCCACTGGCCGACTACGCCCTCACCCCCAGCATGGCCATCGTGGATCCGGATCTCACCCTGAAGATGCCCAAGAAGCTAACCGCCTACGGCGGCCTCGATGCCCTTACCCATGCCCTGGAAGCCTATGTCTCGGTGATGGCCAGCGAGTTTACCGACGGGCTGGCGCTGCAGGCGATTAAGCTGCTGATGACCTACCTGCCGCGGGCCTACGAGAGGGGGGCCGAAGATCCAGAAGCGCGGGAAAAAGTCCACTACGCTGCCACCATTGCCGGCATGGCCTTTGCCAACGCCTTTTTGGGGGTGTGCCACTCCCTGGCCCACAAGCTGGGATCCACCTTCCACCTGCCCCACGGCCTGGCCAACGCTTTGATGATTACCCACGTCATCCGCTACAACGCCACCGACGCTCCCTTCAAGCAGGCCATCTTTCCCCAATACCGCTACCCCAACGCCAAGCACCGCTATGCCGAGATTGCCGATTACCTGCAGTTGGGCGGGGCCAATGACGATGAAAAGGTCATGCGCCTCATTGAGGCTATCGAGGAGCTCAAGCGGAAGCTGGGGATCCCGGCCAGCATTCGCGAGGCCCTCAGCGAGAGCGAGCAGGCGTTCTATGACCGTCTGGAAGCGATGGCGGAGCAGGCTTTTGACGACCAATGCACCGGCGCCAACCCCCGCTACCCCCTCATCCAGGACATGAAGGAGCTGTACATCTTGGCCTATCGGGGCTGCCGGGTAGAGGCTGCCCTCTACCACCAGCCGGAGCCAGCTCTGGCCTAAGAGCCGCCTTTCTGCTCCCAGCCAAAACGTGACCCCCACCCTGGCAACGGCTATGGCTACGCTGCACCGCCCCGATCCCAGCCTCGACATCTGGAAGGCCAGATCCCACCCCTTAGCTCCCATTTTTCTGCCCCGTTCGGTGGCGGTGGTGGGGGCCACGGAGCGGGAGGGCAGTGTGGGGCGCACGGTGCTGTGGAACCTCATTAGCCATCCCTTTGGCGGCACGGTCTACCCGGTCAACCCCAAGCGGCACCAGGTGTTGGGGATCCGGGCCTACGAGCGGCTGTCCGCTCTGCCGGAGCCGGTGGATCTGGCCATCATCGCCATCCCGGCAGCCGGGGTGCCGGCGGTTATCCAAGAATGCGTCGAGGCCGGAGTCAAGGGGGCCATTGTCCTCTCGGCAGGCTTTAAGGAAATCGGCCCGGAGGGGTTGGCCCTGGAAAAGACCATCCAACAGGCCGCCCGCGGCAAGTTGCGCCTAATTGGCCCCAACTGCCTGGGGATCCAAAACCCCCACACTGGCTTGAATGCCACCTTTGCCGCCCAGATGGCCCGACCCGGCAACGTGGGGTTTATCAGCCAAAGCGGGGCCCTCTGCACTTCAATCCTGGACTGGAGCCTGCGGGAAAATGTGGGCTTCAGCGCCTTCATCTCCCTGGGATCAATGCTGGATGTGGGCTGGGGGGATCTGATCGACTACCTGGGCGAGGATCCCCATACCCACAGCATTGTCCTCTACATGGAATCCATTGGAGATGCCCGCTCCTTCTTATCGGCAGCCCGCGAGGTGGCGCTGAGCAAGCCCATCATCGTCATCAAGGCGGGACGCACCCAGGCAGCAGCCCAGGCAGCAGCCTCCCACACGGGATCCCTCACCGGCAGCGACGCGGTTTTGGATGCGGCCTTTCGCCGTTGTGGTGTGCTGCGGGTGGATCGCATTGAAGATCTCTTCGACATGGCGGAGGTGCTGGCCAAACAGCCTCGTCCCCAAGGGCCCCACCTCACCATCCTCACCAATGCCGGCGGGCCGGGGGTGCTGGCCACCGACGCCCTCATCCGCGCCGGCGGATCCCTGGCCCAGCTTTCTCCCCAAACCCTGGAGCAGCTCAACCAGATCCTGCCGCCCCACTGGAGCCACGGCAACCCCATCGATATCCTGGGCGATGCCGGCCCGGAGCGCTTTGCCCAGGCGCTGGAAGTGGTGCTGCGGGATCCCGCCAGCCAGGGCTGTTTGGTGATCCTCACCCCCCAAGCCATGACGGATCCCACGGCCACGGCTGAGAAAGTGGTGGAGACCTGGCGGCGCAGCGGATCCCGCCAACCCATCCTGGCCAGTTGGATGGGGGGAGCCCTGGTGGATGCCGGCGAGCAGATCCTCAACCAGGCCGGGATCCCCACCTACCGCTACCCAGACCAGGCGGCGCGGGTGTTTAGCTACTTGTGGCGCTTTAGCGACAACCTCAAGGCCCTCTACGAAACTCCCACTTTGCCCCCTGCAAGAGCGGTCGAGCGGGATAGGGTGCACCAAATCCTCAGCCAAGCCCGGCAGCAAGGTCGCACGCTCTTAACCGAGGTCGAGTCCAAGGAGATCCTAGCCGCCTACGGGATCCCGGTGGTGCCCACGCGGGTGGCAGCAAGTTCGGAAGCGGCGGTGGAAGCTGCTGAGGCCATAGGCTACCCGGTGGTGCTGAAGCTTTACTCCCACACCCTCACCCACAAAAGCGACGTAGGCGGCGTGCAGCTCAACCTGCCCGATGCCGAAGCCGTGCGGCGGGCCTACCAGCAGATCCAGACTAATGTTGCCGAAAAAGCCGGATCCCAGCACTTTCAAGGGGTGACGGTGCAGCCCATGGTTCCCACCAACGGCTACGAGCTGATCCTGGGCAGCAGCGAGGATCCCCAATTTGGGCCGGTGTTGCTGTTTGGCAGTGGCGGACAACTGGTGGAGGTGTTTCAAGATCGCTCCATCGGCCTTCCCCCCCTCAACACTACCTTGGCGCGGCGCTTGATGGAGAATACCCTCATCTACAAGGCCCTCAAGGGGGTGCGGGGACGCCGGGCCGTGGATCTGGAGGCCCTGGAACAGCTCTTGGTGCGCTTTAGCCAACTGGTGGCCGAGCAGCGGGAGATTAAAGAGATCGACATCAACCCCCTGCTGGCCTCGGGCGAGGGGCTGGTGGCTTTGGATGCCCGCGTCATTCTGCGCTCAGAGCAAGAACCACCGGTGCCGTTGGCCATCCGCCCCTACCCCAGCCAGTACACCTGGCCCTTCCGGGACGGCATCACCATCCGCCCCATCCGCCCTGAAGACGAGCCTTTGGTGATCGATTTTCACCGCCACGTCTCCGATTACAGCGTCTATCTGCGCTACTTCCACCCGATCAAATACAGCGCCCGCATCGCCCACGAGCGCCTTACCCGCATTTGCTTTAACGATTACGACCGCGAGATTGCCTTAGTAGCAGAAAAACAGGAGCCAGAGGCCAATCGCGTCAGCGGGACGAAGTCCTTAATCCTCGGCATCAGCCGCCTCTCCAGAAAACATGGCTTTCCCCAAGAAGCGGAGTTTGCCCTCTTGGTGGCGGATCCCTACCAAAGACAGGGGATCGGCACGGAGCTCTTGACCCGCCTCATTCAGGTGGCCCGCTGCGAAGGGATCCAGCGCCTGGCCGGCGAGGTGCTCAGCGAAAACGAGGGCATGCGCCGCCTGTGTAGGCGCTTGGGGTTCCAGTTGCTCCCCTCCCCAGAGGATCCCGGCCTCCTCAGGGCCACGTTGGATCTTGCTGCCGATGCAGCGCTCCCCACGCCCTGCCTAGGGAGCCCTGGCTCTAAAAACGGTTTACCGACCGGCTTACCGTAGAATAGATCCCTGACGCCCAACCTTCCCGCGCCTTTGGGGAGAGGGGTTGGGGGTGAGAAGCTTTTGGGGATGGCTGTGAACAGATTACCCATCGCGGTGGGCTGGTCGGCGAGAGTGGGGCGGTGGCTGGGGCTGGGATCCCTGCTCCTGGGACTTCTGCTGGGGCTGGGTGGCTGCGGCGGCGGGGCGGGATCCCAGGGGGAAGTGAGGATTCTACTAGCTTCTTTTGCAGTGACCCGCGATGCCTACCGGCAGATCATCCCTGCCTTTGAGGCCTACTGGCTGGCCCAGACCGGACAACGGGTGCGTGTAGAAAGCAGCTACGCTGGCTCGGCAACGCAAGCGCGGGCGGTCATCGAGGGGCTGGATGCCGATGTGGTGGCCTTGGCCCTGGGCCTGGATGTGGAGCGCATCGTGGCTGCCGGCCTGATTCGGCCGGGTTGGGAAAGTCGCACACCCAACCAAGGGATCGTCACCCGTTCAGTGGTGGTGATGGTAACGCGGGAGGGCAACCCCCACGATATCCGCTCCTGGACGGATCTGGCTCGGCCCGGCTTGCAGGTGGTTACTGCCAACCCCAAAACCTCAGGGGGTGCCCGCTGGAACTTTTTGGCCCTCTGGAGCGCTGTCCCTGAGCCGCAGGCCCTAGCCTTCACTACTCAGGTCTACAAAAACGTCCGCGTCCTGCCGCGGGACTCGCGGGAGGCTACGGATGTCTTTTTCCAAAAAGGGCAGGGGGATGCCCTACTCACCTACGAACATGAGGTGATCCTGGCGGGCTTGCGCGGCCAGCCCTTGCCCTACGTGGTGCCGGATCCCAACATTTCCATCGACAACCCGGTAGCGGTGGTGGATGCCAACGTAGACCGCAAGGGCACCCGCGCCGTGGCCGAAGCCTTTGTGGACTATCTCTTTACGCCCGAGGCGCAGCGGGCCTTTGCCAAGGTGGGTTTTCGGCCAGTGGAGCCCACGGTGGCGCAAGAGTTTGCCTGGCGTTACCCTCCTGTTGAGAAACTGGTAACCGTTGCCGACCTAGGCGGCTGGGAGACAATCCAAAACCGCTTCTTTGCCGATGGGGCTTTGTTCGATCGCATTCAAGCCGAGTTGTAGGGAGGCTCCCTTGTTTTGGATTCCCATTCAAGTTATTCTGGGAGCTGTATCAACGGTTTGTTGACAGGTTTACCGTAGATTAGGTGGGCGTTTAACTTCCCTCAACCTTTTGAGAAGACTCAGCCGGCAACCAATCCAGCAACTTCTCAGGCAACCCACTAGCTAGGCAGAGCCTATGGGCATCACCATTGCAGGGGTATCGAAGCGTTTCGGCGAGTTTCAGGCGCTCTACCCTACCGATCTCACCATCCCCACGGGATCCCTAGTGGCCTTGTTGGGGCCGTCGGGTTCTGGCAAATCTACCCTGCTGCGCCTGATTGCCGGCCTGGAGAAGCCAGACACGGGACGGATTTTCCTCACCGGGCGGGATGCCACCCACGCCAGCGTCCAGGAGCGCAACGTCGGCTTTGTCTTCCAGCACTACGCCCTGTTTAAGCACATGACGGTGCGGCAGAACATTGCCTTTGGCCTGGAGATCCGCAGGCTGCCAAGAGCTGAAATTCGGGCACGGGTGGACGAGCTGCTGGAGCTGGTGCAACTGTCGGGGTTTGGGGATCACTACCCCTCCCAGCTTTCGGGCGGCCAGCGGCAGCGGGTGGCCCTGGCCCGTGCTCTGGCGGTAGAGCCGCAGGTGTTGCTTTTGGATGAGCCCTTCGGGGCGCTGGATGCCAGAGTGCGCAAGGAGCTGCGCCAGTGGCTGCGGCGCCTACACGACGAGGTGCATGTCACCACCGTCCTGGTTACCCACGACCAAGAAGAGGCTATGGAGGTGGCCGACCAAATTGTGGTCATGAACCAGGGGCGGATCGAACAGGTGGGATCCCCTGCCGAGATCTACGATCATCCGGCCACTCCCTTTGTCATGAGCTTTATTGGCCCGGTCAACGAGCTCTCGCCCCGCTCCGTATTATCCTGCCAGCTCCCTGAAGCGCAGGCCGGTTCGCATCGGCTTTTCTTGCGCCCCCATGATGTCCAAATCGAGCTCAGCCCCACCAGCAGCGGTGTCTCGGCTTGGGTCAAAGAGATTATCCACCTAGGGCGGGAGATCCAGGCGGAGCTGGTCTTGAGCGATGGCGGATCCCTCTGGGCCCACCTCAGCCGCGAGCAATACACCAACCAGCCCCTGCACATTGGGCAGCAGGTTTACGTGCGCCCCAGGGTAATCAAAGCCTTCCCCATCAAGAAAACGGAAATGACAGCCATGGCGGTGGGAGCTTAGGGAACCTTGCTGCAGGCGGTGTTTCCAGTGTCTTGGCCGTGGTGGCTGACCCTGGGCTATCTCTTCCTGATGCTGGTCTTGCCAATAGCTGCCTTGGTTGCCAAGGCCAGCACCTTGGGCTGGGCAGAGTTTTGGCGGATTGCCACCGATCCCCTGGCCCTCTCTGCCTATGAGGTTACTTTTGTAACCGCCTTGCTGGCGGCCATAGTGAACGGTGTGATGGGCACTCTAACCGCCTGGGTGTTGGTGCGCTACGCCTTCCCTGGGAAAAAGCTCCTCGAGGGGTTGATTGATCTGCCCTTTGCCCTGCCCACGGCTGTGGCCGGCCTCACCCTGGCGACCGTCTACAGCAGCAACGGCTGGATAGGATCCCTGCTGGCTCCCTTGGGAATCCGCATTGCCTTTACCCGCTGGGGGGTGGGGGTAGCAATGCTGTTTATCTCTTTTCCCTTTGTGGTGCGGACCGTGCAGCCGGTGCTGCAGGAACTGGAGCCGGATGTGGAGGAAGCTGCCTGGAGCTTGGGCGCCTCCCGCTGGCAGACCTTTTGCCGAGTGGTACTACCGCAAATTCTGCCGTCTATCCTAACGGGGGTGGCGTTGGGGTTTTCTCGCGCTGTCGGTGAGTATGGCTCCATCGTCATTATTGCCGCCAGCATTCCCTTCCAGGATTTGATTGCGGCGGTGCTGGTCATCCAAAGACTGGAACAGTACGACTACGCCGGCGCCACGGTGATTGGGACGGTGATGCTGGTGATCTCCTTCCTTTTGCTGGCGGTGATTAACCTTCTGCAAGGCTGGGCAAGTCGCCATGAGACCTAAGGGAGTTGCCGAGGTTCAAGGGAAGCCACCCGCCAACCCTTGGCTGGCTGGCCTGCTGATTGGGATCGTCTTGCTCTATGTGGGGCTGCTCATCGGGATCCCCCTGGTGAATGTCTTCTACCAGGCGTTGCGGGAAGGGATCCCCAGTTTTTTTCAGCACCTGGGGGAGCGAGAGTTTCTCAGCGCAGCCCGCTTGACTTTGCTAACTGCCCTGGTTGTCGTGCCTCTCAATACTCTTTTTGGCCTCTGCGCTGCCATAGCGCTAGCACGCCGCCGCTTTCCAGGGCGGGCCTTGCTGCTTAGCCTCATTGACCTGCCCTTTTCCATTTCGCCGGTAGTAGCCGGCCTGATGCTGGTGCTGATCTTTGGCCGTCAAGGTTGGCTGGGATCCTGGAACCTGCGGGTCATTTTTGCGTTTCCAGGCATTGTGCTGGCCACGGCTTTCATCACCTTGCCCTTTGTGGTGCGGGAAGTATTGCCGGTGTTGGAAGAGGCCGGCACCGAGGAAGAAGAAGCCGCCAAAACTCTGGGGGCCAATTCCTGGCAGGTCTTCTGGCGGATTACCCTGCCCAACATCCGCTGGGGCCTCTTGTATGGAGTCATCCTCACCAATGCTCGCGCCATGGGGGAGTTTGGCGCTGTGGCGGTGGTCTCGGGCAACATCGTTGGGCGCACCCAAACCCTGCCTCTGTTTGTGGAAGATGCCTATCGCAGCTATGCCACAGGATCAGCCTATGCAGCCGCGGTGGTGCTTTCTTTGCTGGCGGTGGTGACCCTAGTGGCCAGGGAGCTGCTGGAGCGGGGATCCCCTTCCCGTCGCATCTTTTAGGTTCCCTCTCTCTCTAAGGAGAAAGGTCGGGGGTGAGGAGCTCCGGCAGCGGTACCCCAGTTCCCCCCAGGCCGCAGTAGCCGCGCGGGTTTTTGGCGAGGTACTGCTGGTGGTAGTCTTCGGCGTAGTAGAACTCTGGAGCCTCCAGGATCTCAGTGGTGATGGGGCCGTAGCCGTGGGCGCTCAGGACTTGCTGGTAGAGGTCGCGGGTTTTTTCCGCCAGCTCCCGCTGGGTCTGGGAATAGACGTAGATGCCGGAGCGATACTGAGTGCCCACATCATTGCCCTGGCGCATCCCCTGGGTGGGATCGTGGTTTTCCCAAAACACTTTCAAGAGCTGGAGGTAGCTAATCTGGCTGGGATCGTAAACCACCCGCACCACCTCGTTGTGGCCAGTTAAGCCGGTGCAGACCTCTTCATAGGTGGGGTTGGGAGTATACCCGCCCGCATAGCCCACTGCAGTGGTATACACCCCAGGCAACTGCCAAAACCTGCGCTCCGCTCCCCAGAAGCAGCCCATGCCAAACATGGCTAGCTCCATCCCCTCGGGAAAAGGGGGCTTCAGGGGCGTGCCCTTGACGTAGTGCCGGTTAACGATTGCCATTGGCTCGGAGCGGCCCGGCAAAGCCTCCTCCGGGGTAGGCAGGGTCAGTTTCTTGCTCAGTTTGCCGAAACCAAAGAGCGCCATGGCGGCAGCCCGATACATTCGTTAACGTCTACCAGCCTAGCGTAGATAGCCGCTGTTGTCTCAAGGGAGCAGCTTAGAGTTTTAGACTGCCAGCTCCACAACCACAGGGGCATGGTCGCTGGGCTTTTCTGCCCGCCGCGGCTCGACGTCGATCCAGCAAGCCGTAGCTTTGTCCTGAAGCAAGGGGGAAAGGTAGAGGTGGTCAATGCGCCAGCCCCGATTCTTCTGGAACCCCCCGGCCCGGTAGTCCCACCAGCTAAAATGTCCAGGGTCCGGGTTAAACTTGCGAAAGGCATCCTCAAAGCCCAAAGCCAGGATCTTCTGCAGGGCCTGCCGCTCCGGCTCGGAGGCCATGATTTCTCCGGCTTTGCTGGGATCATAGATATCCCGATCTTCCGGGGCGATGTTGAAGTCGCCACAGAGCAGAATAGGCTGCCCTTGGTCGAGGGCCACCTGGAGGTAGTCTTTCAGGCAGGCCAGCCAGCGCAACTTGTAGGCGTACTTGTCAGATCCCACCGCCTCGCCATTGGGCACGTAGAGGTTGAGGATGCGGATGCCGCGGTAGAGGCCGCCAATAAGCCGCTTTTGCTCATCCAGCTCTGCGGCTGCCGGCAGCAGGGCAGCAAAGCCCCGCTCCACCTTTTCCGGCACCTCCCGGCTGATGAGGGCAACGCCGTTGTAGGCTTTCTGCCCGTACACCTCCACATGGAAGCCCCGCTCCTCAAAGGGGGCACGGGGAAACTCCGCATCCACCACCTTGGTCTCCTGCAGGCAGAGCACATCCAGGGATCCCTGCTTGTCCAGCCAGGCCAAAACCTGGGGCAGGCGGCTGCGGATGGAGTTGACATTCCAGGTGGCTACTCGCATCCCAGAAGGTTCTCTCAAGCCACAAGCTTAGCTAGGCCCAGGGGGCGGATCCCTTGCGGCGAAACCTCGACCCGGTAGGGCAGCACCTCAACTCCCGCCTGCAGGGCCTGGTGAAACAGACGGGCATAGCGAGGATCCCGTTCTGCTCCGGGGGCAAACTCGGTGCAATCGGCGCGGTTAATCCAATACAGCAGCAGAGCCCGCTGACCCTGTCGGCGGATCTCCATCAAGTCTTCCAGGTGTTTTTGACCGCGAGTCGTCACGGTATCGGGAAAAAGGGCACAGGAGCCAACAGCCCAGGTTGTATTTTTAACCTCCAGGTAGGCACAGCCGCCCGGCCCCTCCAAAAGAAAGTCCATCCTGCTTTTGCCCCAGACCACTTCCCGCCGCCAGCGGGAAAACTGAGCCAGTTGGGGGAACCAGCCCTGCTGCAGCCCCCATTCCACTAGGCGATTGGGTAGGCCAGTGTTGATCCCTACCCACACCTCCCCCACTTGGATCATCTCCCAGGTGTAGGCCAGCTTGCGCCTGGGATCGGGGTGATAGGAGAGGCAAACGGGTGCCCCCGCCTGGCAAACTCCCGTCATCGGGCCGGTGTTGGGGCAGTGGGCAGTTACCTGTTGCCCATTTTCCAGCTCCACCTCGGCAAAGAAGCGCTTGCAGCGGCCGCGCAACACGCCTTTGAGTAGGGGAATGGGGAAACGATAGGGTGGCGGGCCCTCCTGCCCAGGCATCTGCAAGTGCCCTCCAGCTAAGTATTTTTTCTTTAGGATTTTGGAAGTCTTCCAGGGGGGAGCGATCTTCTACGCTAGGGTAATGGCGTAAGCTAGGGCTCTCATGGGCCGATGCCTTGCTCCCCTGTTAATATCCTACCTTTTCTATCCCTTGGCCAAAACTTGGAGAAGACAACTCGAATGTTGCGTCTTGACCCTGACCCTGGCTTTCAGCTTCCGGAGCCTTTTCAGGACAACCGCGGGCGCGTAGCCATCTTTATTGACGGGGCCAACCTCTTCTACGCTGCCCTGCAGATGGGCATTGAGATTGACTACACCCGCCTCCTGAAGACGCTCACCGGCCGTTCTCCCCTTCTGCGCTCCTTTTTCTACACCGGCGTCGACCGCAACAACGAAAAGCAGCAGGGGTTTTTGCTCTGGATGCGCCGCAATGGCTTCCGTGTGGTTACCAAAGAGCTGACCCAACTCCCCGATGGATCCAAGCGGGCCAACCTAGATGTGGAGATTGCCGTGGACATGTTGTCGCTGGTGCGCTGGTATGAGACAGCGGTGCTGGTAAGCGGAGACGGGGACTTGGCCTATGCCGTCAATGCTGTCAGCTACCAGGGAGCACGGGTAGAGGTGGTTAGCCTGCGCTCCATGACCAGCGATCAGCTCATCAACTTGGCGGATCGCTACATCGACCTGGAATCCATCAAGGACTACATCAAGAAAACCAACCGTTCTTCCTATCTCTACCGAGGGGGAGTTAGCAACGACGAAGAGGACGAGGGCTAGAGCCCTAGGAGGCCCACCACTCCCCAGCCCTCCTGCCATTCTAGGCAAATAAATGCCCACCTGGCTTCCTAGCCCCTCTGCTGGGAAGCTAGGTGTTTTCCGTATGGGTTACTCACCTCCTAGCCCACCTGTCCATTCAGAAATTACAATGGGGCATCTAGCTCATTAGTGTTCCAGGATCTCTCTTTCCATGAGCTACTTGGTTATTGACACCGAGGGCAACCCTAACCTTGAAGAGATTGCCATTGTCGACAGCAGCGGTAAGCTTGTTTACCACGCCCATACCCAGGAATACTCGCCTGGCCACCCCCAGCCCAAGCCTTTAGCCCAGATTGTTGCGGACCTGCGGCGTTTGGCCCAAGGTAAAACCCTCGTTTTCCACCGCGCAGAGCACGACCTAAAAATCCTTAAACAAGCCTTTGAGCAAGCTAACCAAGAGTGGCTTTCTAACCCCGTTTTTTGCACTTGGCTAGCTGCCAAGGAATGTTTCCCCAACCTCCCCAGCTACAGTCTAGAGTATCTTAGCAAACATCTTAGTATCCAACTGGAGAGCGGCTATTTCAACTCCAAACTGGCCCACGACGCCAGCTACGATGCTCTTTTTACCTATCACCTCTATCGCCACCTCACCCACGCTCAGCTCAAAGCTCAGAATATTCCCAACCCCTTTGCCAGCAGTAGAGTTGACAATCCCTTTCAGAGTTACCCCGACGAGGCTACCATCTATCAGTCTCAGTACCAGCAACTCACAGCCGTTCTCCAGGACATTCAACGGGATCCCAACCACCAGAGCCGGGGCGTTGTCCTACTGGGGGAACCTGGATCCGGCAAGACTCACCTAATCATGCGGGTGGCCCAAAACCTGCTGCGCCACAACCGTCTCCTGTTTATCCCTCAGCCCACCCATCCCGACAACATCTATCACCACATCTACAGCCACACCCTGGAATCCCTGCGAGAACGGGTAGATGCCCATCACCACACCCAGCTCGACTACTTGATTGCCAAGAGCTTTGTGGAAATCTTGAAAACCTTCCCCCAAACCTCAAAAACTGAAGAGCTTCTCTCCCTTCTCACGGCGGATCCCCTCAACCTCTTTCATCGCCTGGGAGCAGAAGGCAGCGAGCGTCGTCGTCAGCAATGGCAAGCCATTGAAAAACTGGTTCTGCGCTGGTGGGCAGAGCAAAACTTCCTTACCGGTTCCACCGAAAACATTCTCAAGGGCATCATCAAATACTGCAGCTACAGGGATCCCAACCGCCGTCACCAGATCATCCGCTGGCTCAGCGGTACCGACCTGGATCCTGAAGAAACCAACTTGATTGGGTTGCCCCCTTGGAGTGCAGATCTGGATCGCAACACCTTTGCCCTAGAAGGGATGAAAGTCATCGGCAGGCTTTCGCTGCTCGACCAGCCCCTGATCATTGTCTTCGACCAATTGGAGGCTCTGGGCCGAGAGGAAAATCGAGATATCCTTCTCAACTTTGGCGATGCTCTAAAAGAGCTTTTTACCCGTATTCCCAACAGTCTGATTGTCCTTAATTTGTTTCCTGATCGTTGGCAACATTTCCAAACCCAATTTGACCGGGCTACCGTCGATCGCCTCTCCCAAACCGTCCTCTCCCTAGATCTCCCCTCTCTTCCCCAGCTTCAAGCCCTTCTCCAGAGCCGCCTGCCTTCAGGGATCCACCTCCAAGCTCTCTTTACCGCCGATGACCTAAGCGATATTCTTGGCCAACCCTCCATCCGGGCCATTCTCAACCGGGCCTCAGCCTACTATCGCCACTACATCAACGGGATCCCTCTCCCTCCCCAGGTGCAAGTTGTACCCACTGCCAGCAATCTAGCCGCCCGTGTCCAGCGGCTCGAAACTGAGCTGCAAACCCTCAAACAACTGCTCATCCCCCTTCTGCCTGCCCACGGCCCCTCCATCGTTCTATCTCCACCCCTTCGGGATCCCAGCCCATCTGCCGATCTTGTTGAGACGCTGGATCCCTATCTCCGCACCACTGAGGCTCAGCTCCGCGCCGCCTATCCCCAAGAGGCGATCATCGACAGCACAGCTGATATCGGCAAATTGCGCACCATCGTCAATGCCCTGCAAGGGATCCATCCTGTCCCCATGAGCACCCTGAAGCTGGGCAAACGCAAGCTTCCAGATCACCTCTATTTCCCCAGCCAAAAGCGGGTGATTGCCTTTATCCAAGTGGCTGCTGGCAGCATGTATTGGCAGGTCAATAACTTCAACCAATTGGTGATTGCTCACCCTGGGCTTCAGTTTCTCTTGCTGCGGGACGCCCGCCTCAAGCCTCCTTCTCCAACAGCTACTGCCACCCAAGCGGCCTTGGCTGCCCTCAACAACAGCCCTAATGGCAAGTATGAGCTGCTCACCAAAGAGGATCGCATTCACCTGGAGCTGATGTACAGAATGATCACCGACATCCAAAACCGCGACTTGGAGCTAGACCTGACCTCAGCCGTTCGGTACTATCTTGAGCATAGGGATCCCCCCCTTATCGCCTGGATCCTAGGCCGTGCCTAAGCCTTCCCTGAACTCTCTCCCATTCAGTTGAGGTCTTAGTGGAACTTCGAGGTGGAAGGGATTGCTTGCAGCAGGTAAACGGGGTTAAGGGGGGAAAAGCGAGTGCCCTCAGCCAAGGCCGTGGAGCGGGAGATCTGGACATGTTCCACTCGCACCTGCCAGCCCTGTGAGCGCAGCCACTGCAGGGTTTCGCTGCAGGTTTCTAGGGTGGCGAAGTTGGCCACCAGGATCCCTCCAGGCCGTAGGCGGGGCGCCACTGTGGGCAGGAGCTGGGGGATCCCCTTTCCACCTCCTCCCAGCAACACCCGATCCGGATCCGGCAGGTCAGCCAGCACCTGAGGCGCTGCCCCTGGGATTACCTGCAGGTTTTCCAGACCAAAGCGTTGGCGGTTGCGCTGGATGAGACAAATGCCCATGGCGTTGCGCTCGATGGCATAGACCTGGAGCTGGGAAGAGAGGCGGGCGATCTCCACAGCCACTGAGCCCGTGCCAGCCCCGATATCCCACACCACCCCCTGTCGCGGCAATTGCAAGGCTCCCAGGGTGAGGAGGCGGATGGGCTGCTTGGTGATTAGGCCGGGCTGGTCGGGAAAGGTGTGGAACTGGTCGTCCGGGATCCCAACCAAAGGCCAGCGGCTGGGATCCGGTTCCGGCTCAACGCGCCGCAGCACCACCAGGTTAGGGCTGGGGAAGGCAGAGTTCTCCCCTTCCTGCAGGGGCATGATCTGCTCCTGGGGGGATCCCAGTTGGCTGCATACCCAGGCCTGGTAGCGCACTGGCAGCCGCAGGTCGGCAATGAACTGGGCCAAGCTGGCTGGTGTGTGCTCTGGATCGGTGAGCACTACAATTACAGGGGATCCCTGTTTGAGAACGGGTTCCAACTGCTCCATTCCCCGCCCATGTAGGCTGAGGATAGTGGCCTCCTGCCAGGGGATCTGTAGGCGGTTGAGGGCCAACTGTACCGAGCTCACCTGGGGATAAAAAGCCAACTGCTCCCTCGGGAAATACTGGGTCAGCAGGCGCCCAATCCCAAAAAACAGCGGATCCCCGCTGGCCAACAAGACCAGAGATCCCTGCGCTAGCTCCTGCTGCAGAAGCGGGATCCAACTTTCCACTGGCCCGGTCAGCGGGATCTTGCGGGCTGGATGGTCAGCAAAGTGCTGGAGTAGGCTAGGAGGCCCGGCCAGGACTTTGGCCTGCGAAAGGGGTGGGATCCCCCAGGAAGCCACCGAGCCATCTCCGGCTACCCCTACAACTGCAAGCTGAGGCAACTGGCTCGCCATCTAGCGTTCGACAGGCGGGTGTACTGGCGTATGGGGTTTCCTGCATTTCTATCGCGGCGAGATTCCTGGATGGCCTTCCCAGCTCGTCCCCAATTCTAGCCCCGGCGGGCAGCCAGCAGCAGGGCATTGACAATGGCGGCAGCCACCGGGGATCCCCCTTTACGGCCCTCCACCCGAATCTGGGGAACCTCTGTCTGGGCCAAGGCTTGCTTTGCCTCTTCTACTGCCACAAAGCCCACCGGCACCCCAATCACCAGGCTGGGCCGGACCCGCTGTGCCCGAATCTCTTCCACCAGCGCCAGCAGGGCTGTGGGCGCGTTGCCGACGACAAAGATTGCCTCTGGGTAGCAGCGGGCCACCTTGATCATCCCTTGAGCGGTGCGGGTTTGCCCCACCTCGAGGGGCTCTTCCACCCAGTCCAAGGCGCAGTGGAGCGGAATCCCCTGGGCCTGCAGACCAGCTTGGATCCCGGCGGCTACCATCCTCACATCCACCACCACTGGTCGTTTTTGCCGCAGGGCCGCTAGCCCCGCCTCAACCGCCGTGGGGCTGAACACAAAGCGATCCCGGAGCTCGAAGTCGGCCGTGGCGTGGATAGCGCGGCGCACGATCTCATAGGGGATCCCCTGCCAGGGGTGGGGGCCGATCTCTTGGTCAATCTGGCGAAAGCTGGCTGCTGTAATCGGGTCTATCCAGGCCGTCTCGTCGGTTTTCTCGCTCATCGAATCTGCAAGTAGAGCTCAAGCGAAGACTGCTGGCGGGCGGAAGCTGGGCGGAGCCTCTAGTCCCCAAAACGCCCCGTTAGTCCACTCTAGACGCTCCGAAGAAGCGGCCATGATTGGTCTATTCTGGTGGAGGTGGCTTGTTCGCTCCTTCCTTGCACACACCCAACTCCCTTTCTATTCCCTCCGCGCCGGGATCCCTACCTTCCCCGTCCCAGGCAGTCGACAGCAGGGATCCCCTCTCGGGCCTGCCTCGCTACGGCCACTCTCAAACCTGGCTTTGGCGCGGCTGGCCGGTTCACTTCACCTACACTCCTAGTCGCGCCCAAACTCCTGCAGGCCAGGTAAACTTGGTGGCAGCGCCGGCTCTTTTAATCCACGGCTTTGGCGCCTCCGTCGGCCACTGGCGCCACAACATCGTCCCTCTAGGATCCCAGCGCCCTGTCTACGCCCTTGACTTGCTGGGATTTGGCAAGAGCGCCAAGCCGGAGATCGCCTACAGCGTCGATCTCTGGGTGGAGCAGGTGTACGAGTTTTGGCGCGTCCACATCCGCCAGCCTATGATCCTGGTTGGCCACTCCCTTGGCGGGTTGGTGGGGGTGATTGCGGCTGCCCGCTATCCCCAGATGGTGAGGGGCCTATGCTTGATTAGCTGCGCCGACGGGCCCCATCCAGAAGAACTGCCCCCTCCCTGGGATGCCCTAGTGCGAGCTTTCTGCGAAGGGATCCTGGCGCTGCTGGGCCCTCACCTCTTTAATTGGCTGCGACAGACTAAGGTGCTGCGGGCTTGGATCAAGAACGTCTACAAGCGCGATGAGCAAGTGGACGATGAGCTAGTGCAGATCTTCCAAACGCCAGCTTTTGAGCCAGGAGCAGCCCACGTGTTCTTGGACAGCCTCAGGGCCATCCTCTGCCGCCCCTTCGATAGCCCCAAGCGCCTCCTGCCCACCCTCAAAATGCCCATTCTCCTCCTCTGGGGTCAAGAGGATCCAGCGGTACCCAGCTTTTTGGCGGATCAGTTCAAGCGCTGGCAGCCAGCTCTTACGTTGGTGAAGCTACCGGGGGTGGGTCACTGCGCCCACGACGAGCTGCCTCACTGGGTCAACACCCTCCTCGGCGAGTGGGCCGCCAGCCTGGAGACATGTACCAGACTGCCGCGCCGTCCGGCCAGGGATCCCTTCCTGGCCTAGCTAGATCACTGGGGGAGGATGTCAATCTTGCTGCTCGATGGGCAGCTGCAGAACTATCCTCCTGAAAGTGGGATGGCAAGAAGTATGTCAGGATGGAAGAGTGCAGCTTTGTAGCCTAGGGGAGGCCGCTTCCTTTTCCTGGAGCAGCAAGATGGCAGTTTACGAGGGGAATTTTACGCAGACAGGCGATCTGCGTCTAGCTATCGTCATCAGTCGGTTTAACGATTTGATTGTGGGCAAGTTGCTGGAGGGGTGCCAGGATGCTCTAAGGCGGCATGGCCTGGATGTCAGCCCCGAGAGTCGCCAGGTGGACTACTACTGGGTGCCTGGCAGCTTTGAGGTGCCGCTGGTGGCCCACCAACTGGCCCAGTCCCGCCGCTACGATGCCATCATCTGCCTGGGGGCGGTGATCCGAGGGCAGACCCCCCACTTTGACTATGTGTCGGCAGAGGTGGCCAAGGGGATCGCGGCAGCAGGCTTTCGCACTGGCGTGCCGGTCATTTTCGGGATCCTCACGGCGGACACCCTGCAGCAGGCGCTGGAGCGAGCCGGGATCAAAAACAACAAAGGCTGGGAGTACGCCATGAGCGCCCTGGAGATGGCTACGCTCATGCGTCAAGTGGCTCCCCTTCTCCAAGAAAGTAGAAACGGCGCTGGCCCTCGTCCCCCCTTGCCTGGGGCAGCAGAAGCCCTGCAAGCAGGGGCAAGCTGGGAGAGTGCTGCCTACTGACGGCGGGTAAGCCGCGTCAGCACCTCGTTAGAGCGCTGCACGAAAGCCCGCGCCGCTGCCGGGTCGAAGCTTTTCTGGGTAATCAGCGCTAGGTCATAGATGTGGTTGCAGATAAGATTGACCAGCTCCGGATCCCGGCCCTCCTCGGCTAAAGCTTGCAGGTTCTGAATGAGGGGATGGGCAGTGTTGACCACTAAGGTGTGTTCTTCCAAAAACTCCATCGGCTTCTGTTGCAGGATGGCATTGAGCTCCTGCAAGCGCCGCAGGGTTTCCGGCAGCAGGATCATGGCCGGCACAGACTCGGACTTAAGGGCCTCAGCCTTGATCTGCAGCTTTTCTTTCCCCAGCGCCTGACGGAAAAGATCTACTAGCTTTTCACTACGGGTTTTCTGAGTTAGGGGGTCGACAAGCTCAGCAGCTTTGTCTTTGTTGATCAGGGCTTCATCCAACTCCGAGTCCACCCGCTTAAATTGGATCCCCTCTTCGCGATACTCTCGCTCCAGAAAGCTGCTGAAATGGCTGTCGATCCAGCTATCTAGCATGATGACTTCTAGGCCCTGGGAGCGGTGCAGGTCAATGTAGGCGCTCTGGGCTGCCTCGTCCGTGGCGTAGTAAACCCGCTTGTTCTGTTTCTCTCGCGTGCGCTCTAGGTATTCCTTGAGGGTCACGTACTCGGGTTTGTCGGCAGGGGATCCGGCCACTCGGAAGATGAGAATGTCCTTAATCTGGGCAAAGAATTTGTCGCTATTCATTGCCCCAAATTTCATAAATAGACTGATATCGGGCCAGACCCTGACGTACTTTTCGTAGTCTTCTCGGTAGAGCTCGTTGAGGCGATCCGCCACCTTTTTGGCTATGTGATCCCCAATGCGCCTGACAGTGCGGTCATTCTGCAAAAAACTGCGGGAGACGTTGAGAGGAATATCGGGACTGTCGATGGCGCCGCGAAGGGGCAGGAGGAACTTAGGGATAACTTCCTCGCAGTTATCCTGGACAAAAACTTGGTTGCAAAACAGTTTAACTTGGCCCTTGGTGGGATCGATGTCCGGGCGCAGCTTGGGGAAGTAAAGGATCCCTTGCACAATGAAAGGATAGTCCGTGTTGATGTGAACCCAGAAGTGGGGATCTTCCTGGAAGGGATACAGGTAGCGGTAAAACTCCAGGTAGTCCTCGTCTTTGAGCTCTGAGGGAGAAATCTTCCAGAGGGGCTTTTGCCGGTTGATGACTTCTCCATTGAGCTTGATGGGAACGGGAATAAAATCGCAGTACTTGCGCACCAATTCGCGGATGCGACTTGGATCCAGGTACTCCTCGCTATCGGGGGTTAGGTACAGCGTGACGGTGGTGCCGATAGCAGAGCGCTGGGAATCCGAGAGGGTAAAATTGGGGCTGCCGTCACAGGACCATTTCACAGGGGTGCTGCCGGGCTGGTAGGAAAGGGTGTCGATCTCCACCCGCTGCGCCACCATAAAGGAAGAATAAAAACCTAGGCCAAAGTGGCCGATGATCACCTGGTCAGCACCCTTGTCTTTGTACTTTTGGATAAACTCCTCGGCGCTGGAAAAGGCCACTTGGTTGATATATTTTTTCACCTCTTCGGCAGTCATGCCGATGCCAGTGTCGCTTACGGAGAGAGTCTTTGCCTCTTTGTTAAGCGCAATAACAATCTCTGGTTCTGGAGGCTCCGTCACTTCGCCGGCCAGCTTGGCCATTTTCAGCTTGGCAATAGCATCAGCAGCGTTGGAGATCAGCTCCCGCAAAAAGATCTCGCGATCCGAGTAGAGAAACTGCTTGATGATGGGAAAAATATTTTCCGTGTGGACAGTGATGGCTCCTTGTTCCAAGACGGCCATAGGCAGCTTGTCACTCGAACCAGCTTAGTTCCAATTTACCAAGAAGACTGAGCCTCAAGCCTTGCCCACTACTATGCATGACCTTCGTAGGCCCCAGTAGAGCGGCCTTGTGCTCTGCCGTTTAGGGCAGCAGGGCAATAAATCTGCACTCAAACAGCTGGCCCTAGAGGCTCTGAGCTTGGTTCCTACCGAGGGTAAGCTGCTCCACCCAATCTTGACCTAGGCGAATGGTGACGTCGGAGTTGAGAACTCCCGTGGACTCCACCCGCAGCTCCCCTAGCCCAATGGCAGCGCGAACCTGCTTAGCCCCCTCCCGATCCCCACTTTGGGCAAGGATCTCGGTGCGCGGCAACACCTGGGGGCTATCCTCGACGGCAAAAGCTTGGGCATAGCCCTGTCTAACCAGTTCTTGCACCATGCGGCGGGCCATCCCCGGCTTGCCGGTAGCGTTTTGCACGGCTATGCGCAGGTGTTGCGGCGGGATGGGGGTCACTTCCGCCTCTAGGCCAAAATGGGTGGCGGCCACACGGCGGATCCCGGCCAGATCCGGCAGCCAGTAGCTGGTGGCAAATTCTCCCGCCTGGCTGAAGCGGCCCGGCAACAGCACCAGATCCATGCGATCCCCGCCGTAGGTGAGAAGGAATTTGGCCAAGCTCAAGACTTCTTCCCAGGTGAGGTTGGTATCCAAGTGGGTGCGGACAACCTGCAAAACCTTTGGGATGCGCGGCCAGACGGCGGGGGAGAGCAGTTCCCGGCTGAGGGCCCGCAGCAGCTCCTGTTGCCGTTGCACCCGGCCAATATCTCCTAACCCCAGCTGGTCGTGGCGAAAGCGGGCAAAGTGGTGGGCCTGTTTGCCGTTGAGGCGGTGCCAGCCGGGTTGTAGGGTAATGAACAACTGCTGCGTACGATCCACGTAGTGCATGGGCTCCGGCACGTAGACCTCTACGCCACCCACCGCGTCAATCAGTGCTTCCAGGGCTTCGGTATTGAGGCGGACGTAGCGGTCAATCGGGATCCCGCCCAGCAACTGGCTTACCACCTGAGCTGTTAGGGCGGGGCCTCCCACCACGTTGGCGGCGTTGATCTTGGCCACGCCGAAGCCGGGCAGGCGCACACGGGTGTCGCGGGGGATCGACAACACGGTAATCCGCCGCGCCTGGGGGTCAAAGCGGGCCAGAAGAATGGTATCAGAGCGGGTGTTGAAGCGGTCCTGATCCCCTGTTCCCAAGAGGACGGGATCTGGCCTGTCGAGGCCCAGAATGAGGATGTGCAAGGAGCGATCTAGAGCAGCAGCGCGCAGGGCATCCGGTCGAAAGGCTGCCTGTTCCTCAGCACTTAGAGAAGGGGGAAGGATCGGGCGGTGCAGTATGGCCGCCAGGAAGGCCCCAGCGGAGCCGGACAAAATAGCCGTAAAGCCCAGCAACAGCCAGAGGATCCCTTGGCAAATGGCCTGTTGTCGAGCGGCGCGGACAGGGCCGGGGCGGGGTGGGTAGTGAAAGGAAGACATTAGCTCGAGCCGGGCCTTGGGAACACGTCTAAAGGAAGTACTGTCTAGGTGGTGTTGCCAACCACGCCAGCTCAAGGCCATGTTACCCCATTCGCAACCTCTCGAGCTGTCTAGGTCTCAAGAGGGTGGAAGGGTAAGATTGCGGCAGCCGCTGCTGGAGCTGGAAAAGCCGGAGATCCACCTGTGGCTACAGGCAGTGCCCCCTCTGGAGGTGTTGCTTCCTCAGCTTGACCTGCTCTCCCTCGAGGAACGGCAGCGGGCGGGGCAATTGCAACTGGTGGAGGATCGGCGCCGTTTTCTGGCTGGCCGCCTGTTGCTGCGAACTTTGCTTAGCCACTATAGCGGCATTCCGCCTCAAGCCATCTCCCTCGACCGCACGGTTACCGGCAAGCCCTACTGGCGGGATCCACCTCTGCCGCTGCAGTTTAACCTCAGCCACTCCCACCAGTGGATCCTGGTTGGCTTGGCGCTGCACCGTCGAATTGGCGTGGACTTGGAGCGGATCCGACCCGTGCCCCGCTGGCAGCGCATTGCCCGCCGCTACTTTTCTGCTGCCGAGCAAGCTTACCTCCTGGCCTGCCCACCGCCAGAGCGAGATGCGGCTTTTTTGCAGATATGGACCCAAAAAGAGGCTCTCCTAAAAGCCATGGGTGTGGGCCTGGCTGGTGCCAAAAGGTTGGCCAGGGATCCCGGCTGGCTAACCTTGCCTCTGGGGGTTGCCGATGGCTACGTTGCAGCGGTAGCGGTGGAATGGGAGAGGGGAACAGCCGAAGAGGCGCCCCCAACTGTGCGGCTTGGTCAAGTACTCTCTGGCTAAAGCTGATTGCTATCTTAGGTTCCAGGCCGAGTTTCCCTGTTGGGTATGCTGCGTGGGCTGCGCTATCTCCTGCTAGTGAGCTTTTGTCTGTGGATGTTGAGCAGCGGGATCTCCTGGCCGGCGTGGGGACGGGATCTGTCGCGGCAAACGCCCCAGGACAGGGCAGTCGAGCTGGGCACGGTTGACAACCAGTTGGTATTTGCGCCTAAGGAGCTCTTTTTTCGCAATGGCAACCTCTACCGATTGCGCTTGAGCAACCCCAGCCAATTGAAGCACTACTTCAGCGCCAAGGACTTTGCCGATGCTGTTTGGACACGCAAACTGGAGGTGGCTGGCGTGGAAATTAAAGGGCAGGTCCGAGAAATTGAGCTCAAGCCGGGCGCGTCGGTGGAGTGGCAGTTTATCCCCCTCAAATCTGGGGTCTACTCTCTGGCTTGCACCATCCCTGGTCACGCAGAAGCCGGCATGATTGGCCAGATCACCATTGGCGACTAGGCGGCTCCCTGGGCTGGCCGGTTAAAGGAGAGAAAGACGTTGCCGAGCAAATGATGAACAATCCTCTCCTGCCTAGGGTGCGACGCTGGATGCAACAGCCGCAGGCGGCATCTGCTCGCAAAGCCTAGCCCTCTCTTTCTGAGCAGCTCCCCTTCACAGCTGTCCACGGGATCTGCTGCTACAACGAGCCACAGTTGACGGTTGGCAGCCGCTCGCCGCAGACGTTTATCGCCCCTGCAGTGGAGGCGGTTGGCAAGAGGCCGGCCCCCTGCCCTACGTTTCGGTTCAGTTGCTCTCTCTGCCCACCCAGCTCTACCTGCGCCAACTACCGCCCACAGATAGCAACGGGCCAGAGGGCCCTCTGCAACCCCTTGGCGGCTTAGCCATGGCGCAGCTCCTCCTCGACTGGCAGGCCAAACAAACGCTCATCGAGGCTTGCGAGAGCCCAACTCTGCCGCGGCCTAGATCCCGCTCCCTTCGACGGGATCTCCCTAGGCAAGCTGGGCAGGTGGAGAACTGTCTAGCTCTGGGGGTTATCCCCCGATAGGATAGGGGATTAGCGCTTTGGTGGCGCGGAGCGGTGTTTCCGCGCTCCTGCTTAGGATTCTCCTCGATGTTTTTTGGATGGCCTGCTGAATGCCTCAGGGAACTCTTACTTCGTCCGACCATCCCCAAGCTTCGATAGTCCCTATTCAAATCCCGCCGCTCTCTCAGCCCACCTCTGTCCAGCTTTCGCTGGTTGTTCCCACCTACAACGAGGCCTCCAGCATCTGCAGCCTGATCCGGCAGTTGTGTGCCCATCTGGACAAAATCCTACCTGGGGCCTACGAGCTGATCGTGGTGGATGACAATAGCCCCGATTACACCGCCAAAGTGGCCCAGGAACTGCAAGAGGAATTTCCCCAACTGCAGGTTATCTGCCGAGACCACGAACGGGGGCTGGCCACGGCGGTGTTGCGGGGATGGCAAGCGGCCCGCGGCGAGGTCCTGGGGGTGATGGATGGGGACTTGCAGCACCCGCCGGAGATTGTTCTCAAGCTGTGGCCTGCCATCCAAGAGGGAGTAGACCTGGTGGTGGGCAGCCGCTACGCGGAGTCGGGGGGAGTGAGCCACTGGAACCTGGGCCGGCGCCTCGTCTCCCGGGGGGCCCAGTGGATTGGGCTGATGCTACTTCCTGGGGTTTTTAGGCGGGTGTCGGATCCTCTCAGCGGGTTGTTTCTAGTTAGACGCCAGGCTATTGCCGGGATCCCGCTCAGCCCCAAAGGCTACAAGCTGCTAGTTGAGGTGCTGGCGCGGGGCCGGGTGAGGACCATTGCTGAAGTCGGCTACATCTTTCAGGAGCGCCAAAACGGCGAGAGCAAAATCCAACTGCAAACCTGCCTCCAGTATCTCCACCACCTCATTGCGCTGCGCTTTTCGCTAGGTCAAGTGGGATCCTTTTTGCGCTTCAGCATGGTTGGACTGTCCGGTACGTTTGTGGATATGACATTGCTGTATCTGTTCCACGATCCCAACAACTTAGGGTGGGATCTGGCTATCAGCAAACTTATCGCCTCTGAGGTGGCCATCCTCAATAACTTCCTCTGGAACGACCTCTGGACCTTTCGCCATGTCACTCGGCTACAGCCAGGCCTCTGGAATCGTCTGCAGCGACTGGTCAAGTTTAATGTCATTTGCTTGATTGGCCTGCTGCTCAACTCTTTGTTGTTGATCTTGCTAAGCGAGCGCCTGGGCATTCACTATTTGCTCGCTAACTTGATCGCAATTGGTATTGTTGTATTTTGGAACTTTTATCTCAACGCTAAACTGAGCTGGCGGGTGGCAGCACCAAGGTCAGATGCCCATGGCAGCCAGTCCTGATCCCAGCCTTTTCCTATGGGGAATTGGGGCGGATCCCTTCCAGGGCGATGATCTCCTGGATCACCAAGCGAACCACGGGAGCTGCCGTCGTCGATCCAAAGGCATCTTCCCCCTTGGGCTCGTCGATCACAGCCAAAATCACATACTGAGGACGAAGGGCTGGGAAATAGGCCACAAAACTGGTGATGCGCTTGCCGGGCAAGTAGCCCCCCTGCGGCCCAACTTTCTGCGCTGTGCCCGTTTTACCGCCGATCTCATACCCCTCGACCTTGGCCGACTGCCCAGTGCCAAAGTCCACCACATCCCGCATCTGGATGCGCACTGCCAGCGTGGCCTCTTCCGAGAGCACCCGCACTGGCGCTGGCCGGGGGGGGCCCCAAACCAGGGTGTCAGTATCCCTCTCCACTAGGCCGCGCACCACATGGGGCCGCACCTTTAACCCGCCGTTGGCGATGATGCAGTGCAAGGCGGCTAACTGCAGAGGAGTGAGGGCCAATCCCTGGCCAAAGGCGACGGTGGCCCGCTCCACTGGCACGGTTACAAATTGCCGCAGGGGCTTCAGGCGGCTGGGCGGCTCGAAGGGCAGATCGACACCGCTGCGGTCGTTCAATCCCAGCCGTAGGAGGGCATGGTGGTACTGGCGGGGATCCAGCTTTTGCATCAGGTGCACCATACCCACGTTGCTGGACAGGCGCAGAATCTCGGTAACGCTTAGCCAGCCATGGGCACCCCGCTGGCGGTAGTCGTGGTTTTGGATGGGCCAGCGGCCAATCCAGATCCGCCCTGCGTCGTAAACCCGCTCGCTGGCGGTGAAGGCCCCGGCATCGAGCCCAATGGCGATGTTGATAGGCTTGAAGGTGGATCCCGGCTCGTACAAGTCTGTAACGGCCCAGTTGCGAAAAAGGGCAGGGTCGTACTCGAAGTAGCGGTTGGGATCGTAGGTGGGCTCGCTCACCAAGGCGAGGATCTCGCCAGTGTGGGGCTGCAAAACAATCACCGTGCCCCGCAGCGCCTGAAACCGTTCCATCTGGGCTTTCAAAGCAGCGCGGGCAGCCCGCTGCAGGCGCATGTCCAAGGTCAGTTGCAGCACCGTCTCGCCGGATTGCAGCAGCCTTTCCGGCACCTCGGCAGCCAACAACTGGCCGTAGCCATCTCGGGGAATGGTAACTGGCTGAACTGTCCGCTCCAGCAGTGCCTGTTGAGAATATTCCACTCCTGCCTGGCCGCGGTGGTCTAAATCCACATAGCCCACCACCTCGGCAGCCATCTCCTTTTGGGGATAAACCCGCTGCCGCTCGCTCACCAGCTCCAGGCCGTCCAGGTACAGAGCCTGAATTTGCTCCGCCACTTCTGGCGCCAGCCAGCGCTCCAGCCGCACCGCATGGTTAGCCGACAACTGCTGGGTCAATTGCTCAACTGGCCGCCGCAGCAGAGGGGCTAGAGCCGTGGCAATCTCCTGCGGAGTGCGCCTGCCAAAAAGGCGGGGATGGGCCCAAAGGGTATAGGCAGGGCGATCTACGGCCAACAGCTCCGCCTGCTGCCGAGCTACGGAGTGGCGATCCACGATCGAGCGGCGAGGGAGGAAGGGTCGGAGGTGGGCCCGCTGCTGAGCCTCGGCCCGCTGCTGTAGGGTTGGCCCTTGGTAGTGTTGCAAGTAAACCAAACGCGCCCCCGCTCCCAAGAAAGCGACGGCCAAAGCCAAGCCCACCGCCGCAAGGCGAAAGTTCAGTTGTCGGGCCGTCGGGATCCGATCCTCCCAAAGCCACGCCAGCTGCCGTTCCTTAGCTCGGTGGCGGCGCCAGCGGGCAAGTTGCCGGCTGCTCTGGCTATTCTGTAAAGGCTGCCGGCCCAAGCCAGTCCTCGACTTGTCTTCCACTGCTGCCTTTGGGTAGATACCACCGTCAGTTTGACGCCCATCTCCTCCTCTGGCCAGCGTTTTACCGGGCGGGTGTCGGGATTAGGCCAGGGGGCTCTCGTTTGCAACACGGGTGCGGAGCACTTTGCTACTTTTGTGGCACACTGGACAGCGTTGCCAACAAATCTAGCGTTGCCAACAAATCTTCTGACTTAACGTGGAGTAGCTGAGCTAGTGGGCCGGCAGCTACCTCTCTTCGGTAGGTATTTTGCCTAAGCTAAGGTTGGCATCCAGAGCAAGGGGCAACTCCCGTCAGCTCGACAGGAAGTGACGTCTGTGGAGACCCCCCTAGCCGGCTGGTAGGTGTAGAGTCTACTACCAGCTACAGGTCGTGGAAGCAGGAAGAAGGCAGAAACGCGGCAAGCAATGCCCTGCCATAAATTTTGTTATCGTTTCGCAGGTCTTTCAGGGCGGCGGAATACCATGCTCAAAGCCTACACCTCTGCTGGCCTGCGCCTTGGGGTTGCCGCTGCCTTGCTGCTGGGGAGCCTGGCCAGTTGGCACCAGGATCGCCTCTTGGCGGTGATGGGCCTGGCCAGCGCAGCGGCGATTTCTGCCTTTACTCGCCCGGCCATCTTGGCCTACAACCGCGCTCGCGAACGGTGGCTCAACCGGGATCTGCTAGGGGCCCTGCGGCAGCTTACCCTGGCGCTGCAACGGGATCCCCGTCTAGCCAACGCCTACCTCCTGCAGGGACAGATCCGCCTCGAACTGGGTCAGCTTGCCCAGGCCCTGGAAGACTTCGACCAGGCTGCCCAGTTGATCCCCCGTCGCCCAGAACCCTGTTTCTACCGCAGCCTCATTTACCAAGCGCGAGGGGATCTGCAAGGGGCAACCGCCGAGTTGACCAAGCTAGTACAGCTGCATCCCAGCCCTACTTACCACCTCCGCCTAGCTGAGCTGTACCTGCAGCAGGGATCCCTACCTTCAGCGCTGGCTCACTTGGATGAGGCAGTTGCGCGGGATCCCACCTGGGCGCTCGCCTATGCCTGCCGTGCTCAGGTGTACGGCTACCTGGGGGAGTGGGAGGCGGCTGTAGCCGACTGGTCCCAGGCCATCCGCTGGGATCCCTGCCCAGCCCATTACTACCGGCGGGGGATCGCCTACGCCTGGGCCGATCGCTACCTCGAAGCGATTGCCGACCTCAGCCGTAGCCTAGAGGCAGAGCCCGGCCAGCCCTGCGCTCTCTACCTCAGGGGCAATCTGCTCTACGAGCTGGGGGAGCTTGGGGCAGCCCTCGACGACTACGACCAGGCCTTTCGCCTAGAGGCCAGCGGCATTCCCCTTGACCTTGCCGACGAGTACGGCCTCTACGCGAGGGGACTGGCCTACCGGAATATGGGAGACCTCAAGACCGCCATTGCCAGCTGGCAAGCCGCCTTGCACCTTGGCCACCAGCGCCACAACCGGGTTCTGCAAGAGCAGGTGCAGCGCGCTTTGCGCCAACTCCAGGATGAAGAGGGAGATCCTTAGCACGGCTGAGTTCAATTCGGCAAGGCTCGAGGATCCCTCCTGGCAGCTGTGGAATTGGGGTAGGATTTGTACAAGGCCATCGCCTACTTCCCGCCACTCTCCTCTGCGGTTGCCGTGAGACATACCCTCAGCGCTCTTGTGCAGGATCAGCCCGGCGTCTTAACCCGCATTGCCGGCATGTTTGCCCGCCGGGGCTTCAATATCGACAGCCTCACCGTTGGCCCTACTGAACGGCCTGGGATCTCCCGCATCACCATGGTGGTGCAGGGAGACGAGCACGATGTGGAGCAGCTAACCAAGCAGCTCTACAAGCTCATCGAGGTTCTGAAAGTAACGGATATTACCCACGTCCCCTGTGTAGAACGGGAGCTGATGCTGGTCAAGGTCAATGCCAGCATCGAAACCCGCTCTGCCATCATGGACGTGGCGCAGATGTTCCGGGCCCGCATTGTCGATGTGGCGGAAGAGTCTTTAACTTTGGAAGTCACCGGGGATCCGGGCAAAATGGCCGCCATCATCAAAATGTTGACTAGCTTTGGCATTCGGGAGATCGCCCGCACGGGTCTAGTGGCGCTCACCCGCGAGTCGGGAGTTAATACCGAATACCTAAAGCAGCACCCCAACGCTGCTATGGTCTAACAGACTTGGCCAAGCTGCCGGGAAGAGGAGATGCCTAGGGAGAGGGCCACGGCAAAAGCCGCAAGCAACCGTGGCAGGCGTTGTCTACTCAACCTCCTGGCCCTTGCCCTGGTGGGGCTCCTAGCAGGCTGCGCTCCCCAGCCACCTCAGTCTGTTGTCCAACAGGCCCTGACCTACCAGATTGCTCACCTGTCGGAGCCAGTAGCCTCGCTGGTGGGCAGCGACCGCTTGGCAGCCCATCTGGAAGTGCAGGATGTTCGCATTCGCCGGGATCGCCGGGAGACGGGGCTGCGGGTAGCAACCGGGGAAAAACTAGAGATCCACCACCTCAGCGGCACCTATACTCTAAGGGTGAAGCCACCGGGATCCCGCCGCCCCTACCGCCGCAAAGGCGATCCCTTTCAGCTCACCTTGGCCCGCCAACAAGTCCAATCGGCGGGGTCTCAAGGCCTAACTGAGCGATGGCTGTTGGCCTCTAGCTCCCCCGATGGCAAGGGGTGGGAAGTCGTCGATTTCTTGCCCCCTGGGCAAGCAGAGGCACCCTCCCCTGCGTCAGCTGCGTCTCCAGCCGGTCAAACGGCGTCGCCTGCTGCCACTCCTGCCGTGCCTCAGAGGGAGCCAAACTAGGTGCCAAGGCGGGCAAAGCGTTGCCGCCAATTCAGCATGGGCCAGAGCGGCTCCCAACGCAGCCAGCCCCGGTTCCGCCAGCCAGCTCGGGGTAACCCTGGCATGGGCAAGAGACCTTCCCACCTCTGGATTCCGACGTCCATTGCCAGAGCCCTGCCGAAAATGGCAGGGTGGAATGGGCGCGCTGCTCGGAGAAGGCCCCATGGAGTTGCTGCTGGCCGGAGATGTTGGGGGCACCAAGACCAGCCTCAGTCTGGTCAAGGCCGAGGATCCCGAGCACAGCCTCTACAGCCGCCGCTACGCCAGCCAAAATTACTCCAGCCTTACCCCCCTGGTGCAGGAGTTTCTGGCCCAAGCTCGGCAGGAGCTGGGGTGGGATCCGCAGCCGGCTGCTGCTTGTTTTGCCGTGGCCGGCCCAGTGGTGGAGGAGAAAAGCGGCGGACAAAGGGCCAAAATCACCAACCTGTCCTGGAGCTTGCACTCAAGCCAGTTGACGGCAGAACTGGGGATCCCGCGCCTGGCCTTGATCAACGACTTCAGCGCCGTAGGCTATGGCGTGCTAGCCCTGCACGATGCGGAGCTGGAGACTCTGCAAGCGGGGGAGCGGCAGCCGCGGGCACCCATTGGCGTCATAGGGGCGGGCACGGGGCTGGGGCAGGCCTACCTTACCTGGGGAGAAGGCGGCTACCAGGTCTATCCCAGCGAGGGAGGCCATGTGGATTTTCCCCCGCGCACTCCTCTGGAATGGGAGCTGCTGCAGTATTTGCAACAGCGATACGGGCGTGTCTCCACCGAGCGGGTGGTCTCCGGCCAGGGGATCGTAGCTATCTACCAGTTTTTGCGGGATAGTCGCCGGTCCCAGGGAGAGGAGCAAGGGTTAGCCCAGGTTGCTGCCTGGGAAGGGGGAGCTAGGGAAATTGATCCAGCCGCCCACATTGCTAATGCCGCCCTCGAGGGACGGGATCCTCTAGCTATGGAGTGTTTGCGGCTGTTTATTAGCCTCTACGGAGCGGCTGTTGGCAATTTTGCCCTGCACCTATTGCCCCGGGGTGGGCTGTTCCTTGCCGGTGGGATTGCCCCCAAGCTCTTGCCCCTGTTGCGCCAGGGGGAGTTTCTAGCGGCGTTTTTGGACAAAGGGCGAATGCGGCCGCTGTTGGAACAGCTGTCGGTGCAGGTGGTGCTTAACGAGCAGGTGGGTTTGAGGGGGGCCGCCCGCCATGCTGCCACCTTGCTGTAGTCCTCCTCTTTCGCTGCGGGGGATTAGCTCCCAGCGGCACTGACCCCCTTTTCCGAGGCCAAAAACAGCTGAGCCCGCCAAAAGCAGGCAATGGATTTGCTGTCCAAATCAAGGCCAAAACGAGCTTTCTCTGTAAGTTCAGCCGGGGAAAACTCGACAACAGTAATGTCTTCGTCTTCATCCCTTGCTGGAGGAGAGTCCAGCACTTCCAGATCCCGCGCCAGATAGGCGTACATAATCTCGCTGGAATAGCCGGGGCAGAGATAAAACTGGCCAAGTGAATCCCAGCGGTGGGCCCGCAGACCGGTTTCTTCCTCCAGCTCGCGGCGAATGGTTTCGTCCGGATGTTCTCCCGGCTCGACCGTACCCGCTGGAAATTCATAAAGGTAGGAGGCGACGGCAAAGCGATACTGGCGAATGCAGACAAACTTGCCCTCGGCAGTCACTGGCACAGCCACCACGCCCCCGGGGTGGATGAGGTACTCCCGCTCCCCCTCTGTGCCGTTGGGAAAGCGCAGACGCTGGCTGACGAAGGTGTACTTGTGGCCCTGAAAGCGCAGGCGCTCGCGGAGGACTTGCGATGGGATTTGCATGGCCAAGATTTCCCAAGAGTAGAGCCGCTCCTAGCTTAGTGGTTTCCGGCCCTGTTGCCAGGGATCCACTGTGGGATACAGTCGGGGAAAGCAGGGATCCCACCTGGCAAGCCATGATTTACCCTCCCCTGAAAGAGTTTCTTGCCCTCACGGGTCAGGGCAACTTCATCCCGGTGTACCAGGAATGGGTGGCGGATTTGGAAACGCCTGTCTCTGCCTGGTACCGCGTCTGCGCCGGGCAGCCCTACAACTTTCTGCTGGAATCAGTGGAGGGAGGGGAACAGGTGGCCCGCTACAGCTTCCTCGGCTGCGATCCCCAGTGGGTGCTGGAGGTGCGCGGGGATCAGGCTTGGCAAATCCACCGCGATGGGCATCGGGAGCAGCATCGGGGGGATCCCTTCGCCATCTTGGCCCGCTGCCTAGAGCCCTATGAGCCGGTGCACCTGCCGGAGTTGCCCAGCAGCATTGGCGGGCTCTTTGGCTACTGGGGCTATGAGCTCATCCGCTGGATTGAGCCCAAGGTGCCCATCTATCCCCTGCAACCAGAGGACCCTCCCGACGCCATCCTGATGCAGGTGGACAGCATCCTCATCTTCGACCAGGTCAAGCGCAAGATCTGGGTGGTGGCCTTTGCTGACACGCGCCAGCAGCCGGCGGAGCAGGCCTACGCCCAAGCCTGCCAGAGGGTGGAAAAGTTGGTGCAGCAGCTCAGCGCCCCCCTGGCCCTATCCCACCTCAGCCTCAACTGGAAGCCCCACCTGCCGGATCAGATCCCCCCCAGCACGCTCAGCCGCAACGCCTACTGCCAGGCCGTGGAGCGGGCCAAAGAGTACATCCGCGCCGGCGAGATCTTTCAGGTTGTGCTCTCGCAGCGCTTCACCACTCCCTTTGCCGGCGATCCCTTCCGGCTTTATCGCTCCCTGCGGCTCATTAACCCCTCTCCCTACATGGCATTTCTCCAGTTTGGCGATCTTTGCCTTGTCGGCTCCAGCCCAGAGGTGATGGTCAAGCTCAGCCGCGTTGGGGAAGAGCGCCTTGCCACCGTTCGTCCCATTGCCGGCACCCGCCCTCGCGGCGCTACCCCTGCCGAAGACCACCAGTTGGAGCAGGAGCTGTTGGCGGATCCCAAGGAGCGGGCGGAACATGTGATGCTGGTGGACTTGGCCCGCAACGACCTAGGCCGGGTCTGCCGCCTGGGATCCGTGCAGGTGGACGACCTGATGCAGATTGAGCGCTACAGCCACGTGATGCACATTGTCAGCAACGTGGTGGGGCAGTTGGATCCCCGCTACAGCGCCTGGGATCTGCTGCGGGCCACCTTTCCTGCGGGCACGGTTACCGGCGCTCCTAAGATCCGCGCCATGCAGATTATCCACGAACTGGAAGGGTGCCGCCGCGGCCCCTACGCTGGCGCCTACGGCTACTACGACTTTGCCGGCCAACTGAACACCGCCATCACCATCCGCACCCTCCTGGTTCACCGCGGCCAGGTGAGTGTGCAGGCGGGGGCGGGCATTGTGGCCGACTCGGAGCCGGAGCGGGAGTACCAAGAATGTTTGAACAAAGCGCGGGGCATGCTCATGGCTGTAGCCAGTTTGCAGGAAAGCCAGGGTGGCGCAGGGCCGCTTTAGCGCTGCTGTTGAGCGCAAGGGCGAGAAACCCAAGCCAAGTACTCTTCCTTCACCTCCAGCCAGCCACCGCCGGGGTAGTCGGGGCTGCGGCTGCGGCGACCTGCTTTGAGGAGCCGGACCCCGGCTTCCACCTGCTCAAAGGTGGGGTGATGGGGGAGCAGCAAGGACAAGAACTGAAACAGGACTTGCCGCTGCAGCGCAAGGGGAGCAGCTCGCAAGGGATCCCGCCGCAACCCCGGCAGGGCCGGCTCATACACCTGCGGCCATAGCTGAGCGGCTTGGGCCACCACCAGTTCATGTTCTGCTTGTAACAAGATGGCGGCCCGGTTCAGAGCTTTTTCCACCTGGGGATTGAGGTGCCGCTTGAGATAGGGTATCACCTCCAGGCGGAGACGGTTGCGTCCGTGCGCCAAATCTTGATTGCTGCGATCCGGCCAGACCGGAAGCTGGTACTGCCGGCAAAACTCCTCTGTTTCCCACCGGAAAAGGCCTAGGAGAGGCCGCACCAGCCAGGCCGAGAAGGGATCCCGCTCGTCCAAACGCCGCCGCCAATCCAGACTAGCTAGCCCAGCTGCCCCCGTGCCCCGCAGCAGGTTCCACAAGAACGTCTCCGCGCGGTCACTGGCGGTGTGCCCCGTAACCACTGCCTCGCAATTCCAGGTGCGCGCCCATTTGTCCAGCTGTTGGTAGCGCCAAACCCGAGCCCCCGCCTCATCCCAGCGGATGGGATCGGCAGTTTCAATGGCATGAGGCAGGCCCTGCTGCTGCAGCCACTCTTGCAAAAAGCAGGCACACGCCGTTTCATCCTCCGACCAGCGGTGGTTACAGTGCAGGACAAAGATTTGCCAGTTCCAGCGCCGCTGCAGATCGCGCAGGATCTGGAGCAGACAGAAAGAATCTTGCCCGCCGGAAAGGGCCACTAGCAGCCGCTGGCCGGGGCGCAGCAGTTGCCGCTCGCGGATGGCACACTGAACGCGTAGGTGAAGAGGGGAGAGTCTGGCCACGGTGGGCGATTGCTCTTGGGAACTTGCACCTAGACTTCCTAGGCCAGAGCCCGCGTGAGATGGGAGGCCACCGTCTGCACCGCTGCAATGCTCCGCTCGTAGGCCATCCGCGTTGGCCCCAGCACGGTAACCGTCCCCAGCGGCGCCGAGCGACGGCGGTAGACTGAGGTGATAACCGTGCAGTGGCGCAGAGACTCCAGCGGATTCTCGCTGCCAATGTAGATGACCACGGGGATGGTGTGGAAGGGATCGCCAGAGGAGGGCGGGGCAGAAGGAGTAGCCTCGCTAGAGATCTGGCAATCTGGGGGGCTGGTAGTATAGAGCCCAATCATCCCTTGCAGTTGCTCGGATCCCGCCTCAATCAACTGGGCCACCGCTTGCACCCGTTGGGTCTGGGAGAACTCTGGCTGTCGCATCAGCTCTGTCATGCCTGCGCTAAACACAGGCCCCAAAGAGGGCCGCAGGTAGCGCTGGACCACTGAGCGCAGCAGTTGCTGCAGCCACTGGCTGTAGGCGCGAAACTCTTCGTCTAGCTTTAGCCAGCTCAGGTCCTGCAGCTCGGCAAAGGTCTTGCCCCGCAGCTTGAGGGTGAGAAAGTTGCTCAGTAGCTGCAGCTCGTCTTCCAAATCCTCATAGCGGCTGTCGGGCCATGCCGGTGGGCTGACCAAGGCTGAGTGGGCTTGGTAGGAATCGGTAACCACCACCACCATCACCCGCCCTGGCCCTACCGACAGCAACTGCACGTGGTGAATGGCTACAAGGGGCCCCTGAGGGGGGGTGATGAGGGCAATGCAGCCGCTCACGTGGGCCAAAAGCTGCGCCACCCTCTGGAGGAAACTGTCGAGGTCGTCTCCCAGCTCGCGACTAACCTGATCCAACAGCCGCTGCAGCGCAGGGTGGGGCTCCGGCTGGGGAGCGTCGTCGGGGATCCCCTCCATGCAGACGGAGGTCAACAAATCGTTGACATAAACCCGATAGCCAAAGTCGGAAGGGATCCGACCGGCAGAGGTGTGGGGCTGGAACAGCAACCCCGCCTGCTCAAGGGTGGCTAAGTCGTTACGAATGGTGGCTGTGCTTACCCCAAAGTTATACGACTGAGCCAAAGTCTTGGAGCCGACAGGTTCAGCCGTTGCAATGTAGCTGCGCACTGTCGCCCAGAGGATCTTCCGCTGGCGGGGAGTCAGTTCAAGTTTCATGGCCGCTCAAAAGAATCTGGTTAACCCGTATCTCAAAGCAGACTGCCAAGCAACCGGTAGATTCCCGTTGAGGACTGAGATACCAATCTAAATGAACCTTTAGTCTACCTAACGCTTCGTATTGATGAATTGATAATTTTTGACTTTTTGACAATTTAATTAACCTCGCTGGGGTGGACTGCCTGGCAAGGAAAGCTGCAAAATACCGACAGAGGCGTTGGGTTCGCCCTAAGCTTTCCCCAGAGCTGCTACTTCTGGGGCAACAGGGCTTACCTTTATCCCCTTTGTAACCTTTTGTTCTGAGGTTGCTCCAGGAGCTGAGAGTTCGCCTAGCTGCTCTGAGGGTAGCCGTTTTGGGAGGCAGGGGAAGATCTCGTTGACGAGCAAAGGCCTGACGGAGCTGAGTCCAGAGGACTAAGGGGATCGAGCTCCGCTAGCAGCTTGAGAGATCCGCCCGCTCCTTGCTAGCGCAGCTGGGCCACGGTTACGCCGCTTCCTCCCTCCTGGGGAGGTGCCGCAGCAAAACTCTGAACGCGCGGGTGATTTTGGAGATAGGCCCGGATACCCGCCCTGAGGCGACCCGTGCCGTGGCCGTGGATGATCCAAACGGGACCAGGAGGTGCCTGGGCCAAGTGCGCTTCGAGAATAGCCTCGGCCTCAGCCACGGTTTTCCCCCTTAGATCAAGGGTGTTGTGGCTGGTGCGCAGGTTAAGGGGGGCGGTGGCTGGTGGCGGGGGAGGTGGAGCCTTGGGGCGTTGGCGCTGCTTAGCCTGGTGTTCATCGAGGGGATCCAACTGGGCCCTTGGCACGGTGAACTTGAGGATGCCGCTGCGCACCACATACACCTCTCCTTCGACGGCAATGACCTCTCCCGTTTGTCCCAGCCCCCGCAGCCGCACCCGATCCCCCACCTCCGGCACAAACTCCGTGTCCACAGGTTGAGGTGCCGGCAAGTAGCGCTTGCGGATTTGCTCGAGATGGGCGGTTACTTGGTGAGGAGCGTCCCCCTGTTGCAGCTTGCGAATGGCGGCAGCCACTTCTTGGCGGGCAGCAGCCAGCAGAGTTTCCAGCCCCTGGCGCTGCTGGTACTCCAGTTGGGCCTCTCGCTCGGCCAGCCGCCGGCTGCGCTCTTGCATTTGGCGGTAGAGGGTCTCTAGCTCTTGGTGCAGGGATCCCACCTGGGCTGCCCGCTCTTCCAATTGAGCCCGCTGCGCTTCCAACCCAGCGATGACCTTATCCACTTGGCTTTCTCCCTGCAGACGCCGCTGGGCCCGCCGCAGGATCTCCGGATCCAACTGCAGCCGCTGGGCAATGGTCAAGGCGTTGGAGCGGCCCGGGATCCCCCACAACAGGCGATAGGTTGGGGCCAGGGTGGCTTCATCAAACTCCACCGAGGCATTTTCAAAGCCGGGGTGCTGGTACTTGAGGGCCTTCAGCTCGCCGTAGTGGGTGGTGGCCAGAGTCAGCAGGGCCTTTTCCGAGAGATACTCCAATAGCCCAGCCGCTAGGGCAGCGCCTTCGGTGGGATCCGTGCCCGCCCCCACCTCGTCCAGCAGAACAAGGGCCGGCGCTGGACTAGACTGCAGGGTTTGCACAATGCGGCTAATCCGATGGATGTGGCCGGAAAAAGTGGAGAGGTTTTGCTCCAGCGATTGCTCGTCACCGATGTCGGCATAGACCCCGTCAAACCAAGGCAGTTGGGGCGGATCTTGAGCTGGTAGGAAGATCCCTGCTTTAGCCATCAGCACCAACAGGCCCAGCGTCTTCAAGGCAACGGTTTTGCCACCGGTGTTAGGGCCAGTGATGACCACAGCACGAATAGACTCGGGGAGGGTGAAATCGATGGGCACCACTTCTAGGCCCTTGCCCTCTTGACGGGCCTGCCACCACAGCAAAGGGTGTCTAACCCGGCGCAGGCGCAATCCACCGGCAACAAACTGCGGACGGTTGCCCTCCAACCAAAGGCTATAGCGGGCGCGAGCCAGGGCTACCTCCAGCCTCACCATCACCGCTTGCAGGTGCTCCAAGTCGGCAGCCACGGCTCCCACCTGGGCCGAGAGCGCCGCCAAGATTCGCTCCTCCTCCGCCCGGAGGCGAGCCTCGGTTTCTCGCAAGCGGTTGCCCAGCTCCACCACCGCATAAGGCTCTACATAGAGGGTAGCCCCACTGGCAGAGCTGTCGTGGACAAGGCCGCGGATGAGATCCCGGTGGGTGGCCTTCACCATCAGCACAAAACGTCCCTGCCGCTGGCCAATCAGGGTATCCTGCAGCGCCTGTGGGCACTGGCTCATCACCTCTTGCAGGCGTTCCTGGATCTGGCTGCGAAAAAGGCGGTGCTGACGGCGCAGGTCGGCAAGGGCTGGGCTGGCGCTATCTCTCACCTCGCCGTGCTCGTCCAGACAGCGGAAGATCTCCTGCTCCAGCTCAGGGTAGGTGCGCAGGCTGCTCACCCACTCCTGCAGGCGGGGTAGGTGCTCCTGCTCATCGATGAGGCGACGAAGGCGGCGAGCAGTTCCCAGGGTTGTGGCAATCTGGATCAGCTCTTCCCCGCTCAGGACACCCCCTCGTTCGACCCGTTCCAGGGCCGGCAGCAAGTTGTGGATCCCCTCCAGGGAAACCCCCCCTGGCTGGCTGCGATCCAGCCGTATAGCTTCCTCGGTTTGGTCAAGGTAGGCCTCGCTCTCCTCGCGGCTACGCCAGGGATCTAGCTCCAGACAGGCGCGACGGCCCAGAGGTGTAGCCGCAAAAGTGGCTAGCTGTTGACAGAGGCGGGGCCACTCCAACAATTCCAAGGTTTCCTGGCGGAGGGAAGAGTCGGGGCAAGAAGAGACCGAAGGGATAGCCGTAGGCATTACCTAGCGATTTGAAGAATACCGAAGACGCAGTCGCTCCATCTCGCGTAAAAATTGCCGCTGGTAGTTGAGAAAAGCGGTGTGCCACTCGCGGAAGCGCCGCTCGCCATCGCGCACCAACATCTGTCGGTAGTGCTCGGAGTTGAGGCGGGGCCGGGCTGAGTCCATAGGGTTCAAAGAACGCTCTGCTCCTATTGTGGCAGGCTCCGGGGTACCTCTTGGAGCTTCCAACCGGAGAGGTTCTGCCCCTGCAGGAAGAGGCCTTGCCATACTGGAAAGCGAGGCTTCCTGGCCAATGCTCAACCCGCAACCTGAGATTCCGTGCGCAAACGAGTAACGTTGATCTTCCCGCGGCACTTGGTGAACGTGCCTGTTACCTACCGCCTGGCCAAAGACTTCGACGTGGCGGCCAACATCCTGCGCGCTAGAGTCAGTCCCAACGAAGTGGGCACCCTCGTGGTGGAGCTCTCGGGGGATATCGACCAGGTGGAAGCAGGGCTGGAGTGGGTGCAGTCGCTGGGGATCGAGGTGGCTGACCAGACCAAGGAAATTCAGATTGACCCGGATTTGTGTGTAGACTGCGGCTTGTGCACGGGAGTCTGCCCTACCGAAGCCCTGAAGATTTCAGCTCCTGACTGGAAGCTAGAGTTCCGGCGCAACCGCTGCGTCATGTGCGAACAGTGCATTCCCACCTGCCCGGTTGGGGCCATTAGCGCCAGCCTGTAGGCAGCCTTGAGCTCTGGCGACCTCTCCCAAGAGTAGAATGGGCAGTACTAGGTTCTGGGGCAAGCTCACCATGGCTTCTACCACCTGGCTAGTTTGGGCAACTTATGGTGCTCTAGCAGCTCTTTACCTGCTGTTGCTGCCGTTTTTGTCTTTGGTGTACGTGGACAAGCGCTGGAACTGCAGCGGCGCCTGGGAAAAGGTGTTGATGTTTTTCCTGGTCTTGTTTTTCTTCCCCGGCATGGTGTTGGTAGCCCCCTTCATGACGTTTCGGCCTAAGCCGCGTTCCCTCTAGAGCCCTCGAGCTATGCGCAGACGAGATATCCTCGGCATTGGCCTGGCCCTGCTGCTGGGGGGAGGCGTTCTTTACGGTCTGTTGCTTTGGGCCGGCCTAGACACGGGAACGGCACAGCAGGTGTCGAGTGCGGCGTTTATGCTGGGGTGCCTGGGCTGGACGGTGAGTTACCTGAGGCGGGTTCTAAGCGGCGAGATGACTCTGAAGGCCCAGTGGGCCAGTTTCGAAAGGCAGCAAATTGAAGAGAAACTCCGCTCTTTCTCGCCGGAGGAGTGGCAGGCCCTGCAGGCCGAACTGGAATCCGAAACCGAAGGGGAAGTTAGCTGGCCTGGGCCGGACAGGCGCTAGAGCTGCTTTCGCAAGGTAGAAGAGGGGCACGGCGCCTGTATACCCAGCTACTACTTTCTCCCTTTGGCAAGGCTATTCTGCACTGCAAGCAGGGCTAGGAAAGCAAGCTAAGTGGTACAGGTTTTGACTTCCCATTTTGCTTACGTATTCCCCCTTGCCGTGACTAAGACCGTCCTGGTAGCTCAGGGCCAGCCCTTCCAAGCGCAGCTCTGGAAGTTGGCGCTGGAGTCTCAGCAGCATAGGGTGGTGCTCATTTCGCCGCGGCCAGATCTGGCGGAAGTGGCAGCAACGCCATGCCAGCCCCTAGACTTGATGGTAGTGGATATAACAACGGGACTTTTTAACCCCTACGCCTTCTGCCGAGAGTGCCGGAGCAGGCTCCCGGCTCTCCCTGTGATCCTCACCCACCATCCTCGGCGCCCCATCGAACCTGCTGAGCGACGTTGGGCCATCTCCCAGGGAGCAGCAGAGATGATCCCAGGCTTGGCAGAGGCGGACGACATCCTCCCTTCCCTTGAGCAAGTGTACAAAGCCGCCGGCTGGCCTTTTCCCATCGACGCGCAAGCCCTCTATACCGCTCTCGAGCAGGCAGGTCTGGGGAGTGGCAAGCCCGTTTCTTCTCTGCCTGAGGCAGCAGAAGAACGGCAAGAGCAAAAGGCTGAGACCCAGCCAGCAAAGTACCGGTTGATGTATCGCGGTAGCTCCATTGCTTCAGCAGAAGAACACCAGGAGCAAAAGGCTGAGACCCAGCCAGCAAAGTACCGGTTGACGTATCGGGGCCGCCCTGTCGAGTAGTTGCAAGCGCTCCGCCCTGCTAATGCGAAGCGGGGGACTACCTCGGGCAAGGTTGGAGATCAGGGCAGCACCAGGGCCAGAGTCGTGCCTTGGGATCCCGTCTCCACCAGCCGCAGGTCTCCTCCGTGAGCCTCTAGGATGCGTTTGGCAATGTAGAGTCCCAGACCTCCCAAGCCAGTTGGATAGTGCTGGCCGGCAATGGAAATGGTCTGGGCAATGTAGGGCTGGGCCAGATCTTCTAGGGGAGCTGGCAGGCCGGGTCCATCATCCCGCACCTGGATCTGGTGGGGGCCAACGGTCAGCACCACCGCGCGGCGGGCATAGCGCAGGGCATTGTCCACCAGATTCACCAGCGCCCGCTCCAGCTCGGCCTCATCGGCGTTGCCCCAGCCTTCTCCTTCCACGCCCAGGTCAATCCCCCGCTCTCGCGCCAGGGATCCCATGCGGTTGGCTACCCGCCGAGCCAGGGATCCGAGATCGCAGGGCCGGGGATGCAGGGCAATCTCCCCCCGCTCCAGGCGGTAGACCTCCACCATTTTTTGCACCAGCGCCAGGTTGCGTTGGTTTTCCTCCAGCATGCGATCCAGCAGGGCTAGCCGCTCCTGACGACTCAAGGGCAGCTCCTGCTTGAGGGCGCCTAGCAGATGCCCAAAGGCGATGAGAGGAGTCTTTAGATCGTGCACCAGAGTGGCGGTGAAGGCCTCTCGCTGTCTTTGATGGCTTTGAATCTGGCGCAGCAGGTGGGCAAGGGCTTGCCGCAGGATCAAAACCTCTTGAGGATCCCCTGGGCGGAGCAGCAAAGTCCAGCGGTCTGGCTGGTTAATCAAGGTTTCTAGGTGAGCTAGCTCGCGGGCCAGCAAGGTCAGGGGCCGCAAGAGCATGGAAGACAAGGCATAGCCCGCCAGCGCCGATAGCACCGCCAGCAAAGGGATCCACAGCAGCAGCAGGGCGGATCCCTCACTGCTGAGCTGCCTATCGGCCAGGATCCACGGCACCGACAGGATGAAAACCAGGTTGGGGACAAAGGAAAGGCTGGCAATGACCAGCGCCACCTGAGTGCGCAGGTTGTGGGGAAAGCGACGTCGCCAGAAGTATCTCAAGGGAGAAGGGGAGAGAGGTTTGCCTTGAATTAGGCCAGAGACGAGCAAACCGGTCAAGAGGGCTGGCAAAAGACATCCCCAAACTCCGGGGAAGCTTTCCAGGTCTCCTCAAGTTGCGCCAAGAGCTGTCTGGCTAGGCAGGCTTTTTGACCAAGCAGGGCAAGAGAACCAAAAACACCCCTGGGGTTTAAAGGCTAGAGCTTCGCGGGTCGAGGTGTGGGTTCAGAGGTCATGAAAAAACCCCTGGGTGTCTGTCCGTGTTTCGACCCCAGAGGCTTCTTCTCTTCACTCCTCACCGCCTTTGAGCGTACCCGCCCTCTGAAGGATTGTCAAGCATTTTCCCGCTGGGGTTGGCGAGTGGGAAAACGCACCAGGGTGGCGCTGCCGGAGAGGATCATCTGCTGAGGCTGGAGGCACACCCGATCTACCTGCAGCTTGCTCCCTTGCAAGGCCAGTCGGTCCAAATCCAGGAGCGCATTCAGGTGGTCGACCAAAGCGCGGCTTAGGAGGCGCCCCTCTTCTGTATCGCCCTCAAAGAACGGATCGGCCAAGCAGATGCGGCGGCGCTCTATCACCTCAACGCGGGCGGAGAAGCCCACCCGAAAAACCCTGCTTTCTCCTTGCTGCACCTTGGCCCGCACTTGCAACCGCTGCTCAGGGGTGATGCGCACTTCTACCTGATGAAACGACAGGGGCTGGCCTTCCTGCCCCGCCTGGGCCAGCTTGTTCAGCACAAACGGGGTGTTGAAGGATTGCGCCAGATCCGCCTCGCTCAGCACCACCCGCATCCTAGCCTGCACCGGCTGGCGCAGTCTAATCCGCCCTTGCCAGATTTGGCTGAAATCGATGGCCACGGCATTGCAAAATAGCTCCAGAAGCGAAAGCCGCAGGCCGTTGTACATCTGCAAGTTCTGGCCCACCAGCTCGAAGCTGTCGATGCGCCCTTGCAGCAATTTGGCCATCGGCTCTGCTCGCACCCGTGCCTCCAGCCGCCCGGCTTGCTTAAAAAGGGCACGAATGGCAGCGCTCACCCCTCGGCTGACCCAGTCAGTGAGCATGGAATGGGGCAGAGAGAGCTCTGGCAGGAGTCCTGTGGCCATAGGGCAAGGTGAGGAGCGCCTACAGGGATCATAGCCAAGCCATTAAGAAAAGTTACAAGCGCGGCTCCCCTAGGGAGAGCTACGTTCCTCTCGAAGGGCCGAGCGGGCTACGGCTGCAATCCTCTGGTCACTGGCCCGGGGGAGGTGGAAGTAGCGTCCGCCCGCCAGTTCCGCCAGCTCAGCGCCAAAGCCAGTTGCAGCGAAGCGGCTTTGCGAGTCGATTAAGAGCAACTTTAGCCCCAAGGCGCGGATGCGCAGGGCAATCTCCCGCAACTCTTGTTTGATGTCAACAGGCTCACCCTCCCTCCGTCCCAGCGAGCGGCTGAGGGGAATGTTGGCCCGGCCATCGGTAAGGGCCACCAGCAGCACCTCTCCCACGTCGCCGCTGGCGCGGGCGTTCACCCCCAGGCGCACCGCTTGGGTGAGGGCATGGGCCAGGGGGGATCCCCCGCCACAGGGCAGGGATTCCAGGCGGCGGCGGGCCAGCTCAATGGAGCGGGTGGGGGGCAGCAACACCTCGGCGGTTTCCCCACGAAAGGCGATGAGGGCGACCTTGTCGCGGTTTTGGTAGGCCTCGGTCAGCAGGCGCAGGGCAGCGCCTTTGGCCGCTTGCATGCGGTTGAGGGCCATGGAGCCAGAGGCGTCCACCACGAAGATTACAAGGGCCCCGGCCTTGCGCACCAGTTTCTTGGCGCGGATGTCGCCAGGTTCCACAATAACGGTTCGCCCTGGCTGCCGCAGGCGGCGGCTTTTTTGGTGGGGAGCAGCAGCTCGCAGGGTGGCGTCGACGGCAATGCGGGGGTTGGCTCCCCGGGGCAGGATGGGCTTGACGTAGCGGCCCCGGTCGGTGCTGAACACCAGGCTGCGGGAGCCCGTTTTCCCCTGTTGGGTGAGGGACTGGGCAAAGGCCAAGAGGCGTGGGTCGAGGGCCACCTGCTCGGGATCGAAGAAAAACTCCTGCGGCAGGCTGGGGCTTTGCGGCTGGGGATCCGTCTCCTCTGGGTCGCTGTTATCGGAGGAGCTGGGCGGGGGATCCGGCTGTTGGGATTGGGGTGGAGGGGGAGGTGGCGGATCGGGGTTATAGCGGGCCCGGGGCAGCAGCACCAGTTGCACGGCCTGTTGCAAATCCTCAGCCACTAGGCGATCCCGTCCCTCCAGGGCGGCCAGGGCACAGGCGGCCCGCAGGGCAAACTGCTCCCCTCGATGCCCTTGGACGTTGCCGCGGATGGCCTCTTGCACCAGGTAGAGGATCTGTTCCCGCTTGGGCTTGACCTGGGGCAGCCACTCCCGCGCCAGGAGAATGCGGGTGCGGATTTCCTCCAGTTCCGCTTGGTGTTCCGCCAGAAAGGACTCGGGAGCGTCGACAAATTGCGTTGCCCGCTGGACAATTTCCCCGCGTTCTTCCAGGCTCAGCTCCTGCCCCACCGGCACCACCAGCGCCAGGCGATCCAGCAGGTGGGGGCGCAGGGATCCCTCCTCGGGGTTGTAGGTGGCCACTAGAAGAGGCCGGCAGGGGTGCTGCAGGCTTAGCCCTTCCCGCTCCAGGCGGTTTACCCCGTCCCCCACCACTGCCAGCAGCAGGTTGACAATGGCCTCATCTAAGAGGTGGATGTCGTCTACGTAGAGCACGCCCCGGTGGGCGGCAGCCAAGAGCCCCGGCTGAAAAACCGTTTCCCCCTGCCTTACCGAGGCCTCCACATCTACCGATCCCAGCAGCCGATCCTCCGTCACCCCCAAAGGCACCTGGACAAAGGGAGGAGCTATCACCTGGGTAGGGGGCGTCGTTCCCTGGGGGTAGTGGGTCTTGGCCCAGTCCGACCACGTCTCGGGCCGTGCCGGATCGTCGTTGCAGTAGGAGCCGGCAATGACCTCAATGGGGGGTAGGAGGGCGTGAATGCCCCGGGCCAAGACGGACTTAGCTGTGCCGCGCGGCCCCACCAGCACCACCCCTCCCAAGCTGGGATCCACCGCCGCCAACAATAGAGCCAGCTTGGCGGTTTGCTGGCCGACTACGGCAGTGAGAGGGAAAGTGCGGGGAGGGGCTAGGGTTGCGGATCCTGGGGTTGAGCAGTAGGACGTGGCCATCGACAACGGAAAACAGGGGGTGCAATACACCCAAGTCTATCGCTTGGAGGAGTTCCCCAAGGCATGGCCGACCGGCTGCCGCTAGCCTCTTCTTCGAACGAGATTTCAGCCAGTAGCAATCATCACATGCTTGGTCACTTGATACTCTCGCACGGCCTCTGCCGAGAGATCCTTGCCAAAGCCCGACTGCTTGAAGCCGCCGTGGGGAGCCTCTGAGGCCATGGGCAGGTGGTCGTTAATCCAGACGGTGCCCACCTCCAGCTCGGCGGCTAGTTTCAGGGCTCGTCCGATGTCCTGAGTCCACACAGAAGCCGCCAGCCCGTATAGGACGTCATTGCCCAGGCGTAGCGCTTCCTCGTCCTCGCGGAACGAGCTGAGGGTGAGGACTGGCCCAAAAACCTCGCTCTGCACAATCTCCGCTTTTTGATCGACATGGGTAATCACCGTGGGTTCGTAGAAGTATCCCCGATCCAGGAGGGAAGGGATCCGCCCGCCGGTCAGCACCTTAGCTCCCTCGGCTTTGGCCCGCTCCACGAATCCCATCACCCGCTCCCGCTGGGCTGCTGAGATCAAGGGCCCCATCTCCACTCCCGGCTCAAAGGGGGATCCCAGCTTGACGTTGCGCATGGCCTCGACAATGGCCTCTTGAAGCTGTGCCAGCTTGCTTTCGTGCACATAGACGCGGGTGGCTGCTGTGCAGTCCTGGCCGCTGTTGAAGGTGGCGGCAAAAGCAGCCTTGGCGGCCACCGTTTCCACGTCGGCATCCTCGAAAACCAAAAACGGGGCCTTGCCCCCCAGTTCCAGATGCACCCGCTTGAGGGTGTGGGCAGCCGTGCGCATCACCTGCTTGCCGGTGGCGGTGGAGCCAGTAAAGCTGACCATGCGCACCAGGGGATGCTCCACCAAGGCCTGACCCGTGGCATTGCCCCCAGTAACGATGTTAACCACGCCTGGCGGGATCCCGGCCTCGGCAATCAGTTCCGCCAGCTTCAGGGTGGTCAAGGGAGTAGCAGGGGCGGGCTTGAGCACCACCGTACAGCCAGCTGCCAGCGCAGGGCCAAGTTTCCAAATGGCCATCAGCAGGGGGTAGTTCCAGGGGGTAATTTGCGCGCACACGCCCACCGGCTCTTTGCGAAAGAGCGAGGTGTAGCCCTTGGCATAGTCCCCGGCGCTGAGGCCATGGGCGTCGCGGGCGGCAGCGGCAAAGAAACGCAAGTTATCTACCGCAAAGGGCAGATCCGCCCCCAAACTGACGGCCTCGTAGGGCTTGCCGGTGTTTTCCGACTCCAGACGCGCCAGTTCGGCGGCGTGAGCTTCGATGAGATCGGCCAGTTTCCAGAGGGCCAGGGATCGCTCGCTAGGGGTGAGTTTGGACCAACGGCCATCGGAGAAAGCGGTGTGGGCAGCCTGCACGGCCCGATCCACATCAGCAGGGCTGGCGTCCACCACCTCCGCCAATTTCTCGCCAGTGGCCGGGTTCTCGATGACCATTAGGTCTCCCCCTTGGCTGTCAACCCATTGGCCATTGATCCAGAGTTTATGGGCCATGGCCGCTTCTCAACTGCTTGCTAGAAACACTTTTTCCCATTGGGCCGAATCTTGCCCAGCTTGGGAGGCGTTGCCTTCCCTTCTACTTCCGTCTGATAAGGTCAGAAGGGGGTAGACAACAGCAGGCCGAAAGACTCACAATAGCTCAAACAAACTACCCAACACTCCTAGTCCCATGCTGCTGGGCTTTAAAACCCAGTTGGCCCTCAACAACAAGCAGCGAACCCTGGCAGCCCGGCATGCTGGGGTGGCTCGCCACGCCTACAACTGGGGCTTGGCTATCTGCAAGCAGGCCATTGAGGCCAAGCAGAAACTGCCTGCAGCTAAAGTGCTCCGCACCGCTGCCGCGAACGACCTACATAAGCGCTTAGTGGCAGAGGTCAAGAAAGCCAACCCTTGGTACTACGAGGTTTCTAAGTGTGCCCCACAGCAGGCTCTCCGCAACTTGGAGCAAGCTCTCAAACGCTGGCGGAGCGGGCAGGGTAGGTTTCCCCGCTTTAAGCGTAAGGGGGTGCGAGACAGCTTCTACTTGGAGGGCAGCATCCGCATTTCCGGCAACCGCATCAAGGTACCTATCCTTGGTTGGTTGCGCTGTGCGGAAATTCTCCCCACTGCCACCCCCAAGAACGTTGTAATCAGCCTGCGGGCTGGGCGGTGGTACATTTCCTTCAAGTACGAGGCCCCACTTCTGCAGGTGGAGAAGACTGGAGACGTGGTGGGAGTGGACTTGGGCGTGAACCGCTTGGCCACCTGCTCCAGCGGGGAAATGTTTGCGCTCCGCGCCGCTAGCGCGAACGACAACCCCAAGCCTTACCGCAAAGCCCAGAAGCGCTTGGTGAGGCTGCAACGGCGGGTGAGCCGTAAACAGAAGGGCTCTGCCAACCGCAAGAAGGCGGTAATGCAGCTTGCTAGGGCCCACAAGCGGGTAGCGGATATCCGCCTGGACAACTTGCACAAGTTGACCAGCTATCTCGCCAAGAAGTACCGGGTGGTGGTGATTGAGGACTTGCAGGTGCAAAACCTCCTCAAGAACTACCGCCTGGCCGGATCTTTGGCCGTTCGCGTAAGCGGGACGGAGTCCTTTTGTGGGTTTTATGAGTTCAGGCGACAGCTAGAGTACAAGGCCCAACTCTACGGCTGTCAGTTGGTGGTGGTGGATAGGTTTTATCCATCCAGCCAACTGTGTTCTCGCTGTGGGCACCGACAGAAGCTGCTCCTTCACCAGCGGGTGTTTCGGTGTGAAAGGTGTGGTCTGGAGCTAGACCGCGACCTGAACGCTGCCCTCAACCTGGTCCAGTGGTATCTGGCTACCTGCAGCAAGGCCTACGGCCCGCTATCGCGATCGCGGGGAAGTTACGCCTGTGGAGATCCCTCTGGCGGGGTGGTAGGGGTGAACTCTGCCACTAGTCATGGGTCGCAGAAGCAGGAAGAAAGCAGAGACGCAACAAACACTGCCCTATCGCAAATAGGAGTGTTTGTGAGCGTTTCGTAGGTCTTTCAGAGCAGCTTTCTGCACAGGCAAGGTTGGCCCATGTCTCCTGTGCTGTGGCAAGCCATTGGGTACGCCTGCGGGATCTCGGTGGGGATCCTGGGACTGGTTGCCCTTGTCAACTTTCTCTGGCAGCGCCTAGAGCAGCAGGCCAAAGAAGCCACAGCCCAGCCAGCCGAGCCGCCAGCAGCTCCAGAACCCTGCAGCACCTCGGAGGAGGGATCCCTGTCGACATGAGTAACACCGTTCGCGTTCACGTCTGGATCAGTGGGCAAGTGCAGGGAGTGGGGTTTCGGGCTTACACGGAGGCCATGGCTCGCAAGGCCGGTGTTGGCGGCTGGGTGCGCAATTTGCGGGATGGCCGGGTGGAGGCGGTTTTCGAGGGATCCCCGGCGGCGGTGGAGGCAATGCTGCGCTGGTGCCAGCAGGGCAGCCCTGGCTCAGTTGTAGAGGCCATCGAGCAACGGCCCGAGCTGCCGGAAGGCCTATCTACCTTCGAGATCCGCCCCACTGTCTAATCCCAGCAGCTGGCGAGATCCCACTAGAATGGGGAAACCCACTTTTCTCGTTTGGCCATGACGGTTGCCGCTCCTGCCAAAGTGCAATACGAGGCGGTGATCGGGCTGGAGGTGCACTGCCAGCTCAGCACCCGCTCCAAGATCTTCTCCAGCAGCGCAACGGCCTTCGGCGCTCCCCCGAACACCCAAATCGACCCTGTCTGCATGGGCCTGCCCGGCACCCTGCCAGTGCTCAACGAAAAGGTACTCGAGTACGCCGTCAAAGCCGCTTTGGCTTTGAATTGCACCATTGCCCCCTACAGCAAGTTTGACCGCAAGCAGTACTTCTACCCCGACTTGCCCAAGAACTACCAAATCTCTCAGTACGACCTACCCCTTGCTACCCACGGCTGGGTCGAGATCCAGCTCAGCGACGGCCGCACCAAGCGCATTGGCATCACCCGCTTGCACATCGAAGAAGATGCGGGCAAATTGGTGCATGCCGGCAGCGATCGCCTGGCGGGATCCAGCTATTCCCTAGTGGATTTCAACCGGGCGGGGGTTCCCCTCATCGAGATCGTCAGCGAGCCAGACATCCGCAGTGGCGAGGAAGCAGCGGAATACGTACAGGAGCTGCGCCGCATCCTGCGCTATGCCGGCCTGTGCGATGGCAACCTGCAGGAGGGATCCCTGCGCTGCGACGTCAACATCTCGGTGCGCCCCCTGGGAAGTCAAACCTTTGGCACGAAGGTGGAAATTAAAAACCTGAACTCCTTCAACGCCATCCAGCGGGCCATTGAGTACGAGTTCAACCGCCAAGTTAAGGCTTTGGAAGCGGGCGAGCCTATCGTCCAGGAGACCCGCCTCTGGGAGGAAAACAGCCAGCGCACCATCAGCATGCGCAGGAAGGAGGGATCCAGCGACTACCGCTACTTCCCCGAGCCGGATCTGCCGCCCATTCGCATTACTGAAGCGCAAAAAGCCCGCTGGCAGGCGGAGTTGCCGGAACTCCCCGCCCTGAAGCGGCGCCGCTACCAAGAAGTCTACGGCCTCTCGGTATACGACTCCCGCTACCTCACCGATGAGCGCACCACTGCCGAGTACTTTGAGGCCGTGGTTGCGGCTGGCGCTAGCCCGAAGGCGGCCGCCAACTGGATGATGAGCGATATCGCCAGCTACCTCAACACCCACAAGCTGGACTACCCCGACATTGCCCTCAAGCCGGAAACCCTGGCTGAGCTCATTGGCCTCATTGAGCAGGGGGTCATTTCCAGCAAAATTGCTAAGGAAATCCTGCCAGAGCTGCTGGAAAAAGGCGGATCAGCCCGCGCCCTAGTGGAGGCTAAGGGCCTAACCCAAATCTCCGACAGCCGCCTGCTGGAGCAGCTCATTGCCGAGGTGCTGGCGGAAAACCCCGAGCAACTGCAGCAGTATCGGGGGGGCAAAACCAAGCTCTTTGGCTACTTTGTTGGGCAGTTGATGAAAAAGACCCAAGGACGGGCCGATCCTAAGCTGGCCAACGAGCTGCTCAAGCGGCATCTAGATGGCTAGTTCCAGGCTTCGGTAAGGGAATAGCCCAACTCCTGCAGCATGCGCCGCAAGAGAGGAAGGCTTAGCCCAATTACGTTGCCTGGGCACCCTTCGATCCGCTCCACGAACAGGCTGCCACGGCCATCGATGGCAAAACAGCCGGCACAGTTCAGGGGCTCGCCGGTGGCTACGTAGGTGCGGATCTCCTCGTCGCTGGGCTTGGCAAAAAACACCCGCGTTACGGCGTAGTGGACGAGGCGGCGGTTTTGCTTCAGGTCAATCAAGGCATGGCCGGTGTAAAGTTCTCCCACCTCGCCCCGCATTTGGCGTAGACGCCGCTCTGCCTCCAGGGCATTGGCCGGCTTACCCAGGATCTCCCCATTGAGGTAGAGGACGGAGTCCGCTCCGATAACCAAGACAGGCTCCCGTTGCTGGGCTGCCACCACTTCTGCTTTTGCCAAGGCCAGCTTCTGGACGAGCTCCACCGGATCTGAGCTTTTGATTTGGCTTTCGTCAAAGTAGCTGGGTTGAACGCGAAAAGGAATCCGGGCAGCTTCCAGCAGTTGGCGCCGGGCAGGAGATTGCGAAGCCAGGACGATGGGAGGCAACATCGATTCAAAACTCAAGCCTAGAGTTTGCAGGATCGAAGTTTGCTCTACTACTAGTTTCCCTTAGCCTAGGCAAGGTAGGCCCGCTAGGCGTTGACAGGAAGCAACTGGATCCAGCTCTCCCAGCCCCTCCTCAAGCCGAGCTTGTCCCTGCTTCCTTCGCAGGTGCGCCTTGGCCTGGAGCTGCTGACGGTGCTGAGGATCTCGACAGGCGTGGCCCTCATCCCTTGGCAGGTGGGAGAGCT
>NZ_JANSJL010000087.1:29584-50785 GCF_047502745.1 Synechococcus sp. F70.1 | reverse complement strand
CGGTGCTGAGGATCTCGACAGGCGTGGCCCTCATCCCTTGGCAGGTGGGAGAGCTGAAACCGGCACTGCAGGGGGCCTGCCCAGGCTATGGCCTCTCCCAGCACGATGGGGATGCCTTGTAAGGGCTGGGGCACGCTGCTCTACTCTCAGGCCGCTGGCCCATCTCCCCGTTGGGGGCAAAGCCAGGATAGGCTAGGACGGGATCCAGAGAACCTGCAATGTTAGCCATCCCTGGCAAGCTCAATGTAAAGGCAGGAGTGGTGATGCTGCTGGCAGCCATCGTCCTGGGCCTCATCCTCAGCCAAGTGCAGCCGTTGCCGCTGGCTCCGCCGGAGGCGTCAGGGATCCCTGCCCGGCCCCTCTCCTGGCAGGAGGTGCCCAAACAAAAGTACGCCTGGCACATTTGCTACGCCTTTTTGGGCAACATGGGGCTAGTCAACATTGGCGGCGGACTGGCCCTGGTGGCGCTGGGATCCCGCTTTACGGCTGGGCGACTGCTTTCCCAAATTCTCCTCTTGGGGGGAATGCTGCACCCTGCTTCTTGGGCCTTGGTGGCTCTGACGGGATTGGAGGGATGGAATTGGCTGGGCAATATTGGGGCAGCCGCCGTGGCGCTGGTCGTGGCAACCCTGTTTGTTCACCTGCTCTGGGCCACCTACTGCTCAGGGCAAGCCCTTCAACGGCAAACCCGATCCCGCCTCTCCCGCTAACTTTCCGGGCAGTTGGGAAAAGCTGAGAAGCTGTTTAAGATTGTTAGAGTCGTCCCTGTTAACACTCAACTAGGCTAGGCATGGCTATCAAAGAGGAGGTTTTCTTCGAAGGCGGTCCCCACATAGGCGATCTGGTGTTGAACTCCTTTATCGGCCTTACCATTGTTGGCTTGCCTCTATTTGTGGGGGCGCTGGTGCGCAGGCTGTGGGTTCACTACCGGATTACCAATCGCCGCATCACCGTTATTGGCGGCTGGGGGGGCAAGGAGCGCTCTGATGTCATTTACAAAGAAATTGCCAAGGTGGTAACGGTGCCACGGGGCCTGGGCACTTGGGGCGACATGGTGCTCACCCTTAAAGACGGCAGCCGCCTAGAGATGCGGGCAGTGCCGCGCTTCCGGGAGATCTACGCCTACATTAGCGAGCGGCTGGACGAAAAAGCCAGACAGGTCAGCGGGCCCATTGGCAAAAGGCCTCCCGCCGCCTCCTAACCATGCCTACTGAGGATCCCGCTTGGCCACAGCGCCTAGCGTTGGTGCATGAGTACCTCATCTGGCCGGGGGGCTCGGAAAAGGTTTTGCAGGAGCTGCTGGCCTTTGCCCCGCAAGCCCCTCTCTACGTCAGCCTCTTCTGGGCGCACACGCTGCCGCCGAGCTGGCAGGATCGGCCGATCTACACCTCATTTTTGCAAAGCTGGGCCAAGGGGCTAGGGGTGTTGCGCCGCAACTACCATGGGCGCCTTAAGTACCTCCTGCCCTGGATGCCCTTGGCCTATGAGAGCTTCGATTTCTCCGCCTATGACTGCGTCATCTCCAGCAGCCATGCTTTCGCCAAAGGGATCCTGACAGGGCCTTCCACCCTGCACCTAAGCTACATCCACAGCCCGCCCCGCTACCTCTGGGAGAACCGGGAGCTCTATCTTGAGCGAGAGGGGTTGACAGGGATCCGCCCCCTTGCCGCCCTCAGCCGGTGGCTGATGCACCACCTGCGCCAGTGGGATTTTGTAGCAGCCCAGCGACCAGATCTCTTGATTGCCAACTCGCAGCACATCCGCAGGCGCATTGCCAAGCTCTACCGCCGCGAGGCCGTGGTTATCTATCCGCCGGTGCCGCTCCAGGGGTTTGAGCCGGTGGCCGCTCCCACAGCCGATTACGACCTGGTGGTGGGCCGGCTGGTGCCCTACAAGCGGGTGGATTTGGCCATTGCTGCCTGCAAGCAACTGGGCCGCCGTCTGGTGGTGGTGGGGGAAGGGCCGGAGCTGCCACGGCTAAAGCAACTGGCAGGGCCACAGGTGGAGTTTTTGCCCCACCAGCCTCTAGAGCGTCTCCAGGAACTGCTGGCCCATTGCCGGCTGCTGCTGTTTCCCTGGGAGGAAGATTTTGGCCTGGTGGCAGTAGAGGCCCAAGCGTGTGGTCGACCTGTCGTTGCCCTCAACCGAGGGGGCACTCGCGAGACCGTCCGCCACGGCCAGACTGGGATCCTCATCCCTGAAGCCAGTGTGGAAGCCCTGGTGGAAGGGCTGCGCCAAGCGGATCGCCGGGAATGGGATCCGCAGCAGATTCGCGCCCATGCTCTGCAGTTTGCGCCGGAGCGGTTTCATGCCCAACTGGGATCCCTGCTGCGCTGGGCCTGGCCTCGTTTTCAAGCTGGGGAGCCGCTGGATCCAAGAGGCTGGAGCGCTCAGTAGAGCCGTCGCTGCACAAAAGTTGGCAACTCGATGCGGCTGCGCTCACCACCTTCTCCGCTGCCGCGGCCAGTGGCCAAGAGAGAGCGCTTCAGCAGCCTCTCTGTGCGATCCTCCCCTTCCTTGAGGGTAAGGGGTGGGATCCCGCCGACGGGCGTTCTCTCCCTGGGGGACTCACCGCTGGTGGAGACGGCGGCCACCTCCGGGGAGGGAGCAGGCTGGGCAGGGAGGGCTTGCAGCCGTTCCTGATGGCGCCAGCAATGCGCAGCCCCAGTTGGATGGCTCGACCTGAGCTCGACCCCTGCCCGGCTTGGAGCTGACTGGCGCAGGGCAGCCAGTTGCTCCTCCAGCTCCCGGTTGCGCTGCTGCAACAGAGCCACCTCCTTTTCTTGCGCCTGCGCGTGGGCTTGAATTTGCGCACACTTAGCTTGTAGGGCCGCCACCTGCTGCTGCAGCTTCTCAATCTCTTTTTGGCCGAGTAGATAGCGGGCCTCCGCCACCTCCCGCGCCCGCTGGGCTTCTTCCAGCTTTTCCTGCGCCGGTCGCTGGGCCAGCTCTTGGAGGAGGTGATCCCGCTCAGCCCGCAGGGTGTCCACCTCACGGGAGAGAGCCTGCACCTGCTCCTCCAGGGCAAGATCTCTACCGCTGCCGGGTTCAGCTGGCGGCTGTTCAGAGCGCAGAGCCTGTAGCTGGGCCTCCAGTTGGGCAATTTGCTGAGCCTGCTCTGCCTGTTGCTGCCGGCTCTGCTGCAGTTCTTCCAGCAAGCTAGCTCGCTCCGCCTTGGCAAAGGAGGCCTGCTGGCGCAGATGCTCCAACTGGCGAAGCTGTTGCCAGGCCTTGTTCAGCTCAGCCTCGAGGTGGGCTTTTTCGCTCTCTAGCTGCGTCTTCAGGCTTTGCCATTCTGCCTCGGCCTGGCGGTGGGCAGCTTCCAGCTCCGCCCGCTGGGTTTCCAACTCCCGCACCTGCGCCTGCAACTGCTCCTTTTCTTTCTCCAACTCCTGGATGCGGAGCTGGAATTGGGCTTGCAAAAGCTGCACCTGGGGCAACTTGGCGGCGTACTCCCCCAGCTGGTTGGCTTGCTGTTTTAGCTCCCAGAGCTCCTGCTGCAGTTGATAGAACCGAGCTGGCTCGATGCGCCGCTGCAATTCTGCCTTGAGGGTTTCGATTTCCGCTTGGCTGGTTTGCAACTGCTGCTGCAGGAGCTGGTAGTGCTCTAGGGTGGGGCGACGCTCCATCTCCCAGAGGAGATTTTGGAGCTCCTCAATGTGCTGCTGCTGTTGCTGAAAAGCTTCCAGGGTAGGACGTTGTTCCAGCCGAGCCTTCTCTTCTTGACACGCTTGCAACGCTCGCTCTTGATCCTGCAGTTGCCGTTCCAGGCGCTGGATGCACTCAATCTGCTGCAGCGACAGCGCCTCTGACTCGGCCACGGCCCGCTCCAAGTCACGCACGCGCGCCCGCAAAGTTTCTAGTTCCCCTTCCATAGCCGGGCTGCTCGAGAGGTTATGGGCCCTACTGTAGCAGATGCTGTGGGGGAAGATCCAGTGTAACCACCACATATAGCGTAAAAACTTTTGGGTTCTCGAGAACTGGCGCTAGAGATGTCCAGCTTGCCGCCTATACTGGGAGAGGGATTTTCAGGGGAAAGTCCAGTGGGATCCAAACTTTGGCAACTGACGTTGGCCCTGCTGGGAGTAGCCGTAGGGGGTTGCAGCAGCGCAGCTCTGGCTCCTAGCACCCCCTTGCCACCGCTAATCCTTAGCAGCGACATTCCTTCTGTAATCAGTCGAAGCGGATTTTTGGAGGTGGGGGTTGCGGTGTCAGTGCCAGGGCGGCTCCCGGCAGAGCTGGCGTTTCAGCTCTCGTGGTCCGGGATCGAGGTGCAAACCCTCTCGGCAGCCCAGGTAAACTGTGTTGCTGGCGAGGTATCCTGCACCACTCGCTTCCGGCTCCGCCCGCCTTCGAATCTAGCGCCCGGCTCGTACCTGCTCAGTTTGCGGGTCTTCGACCGGCTGGGACAAAGTACTGCTGTGAGCAAACCGGTGCTGCTGCGCGATTCCTAGGAGGGTCGGGACTGGCCTTTACTGCACTGCCTGGGCAAGGGCCTGGATCCCCGCCTGCAGGCGTTCGGCAATCTCATCTTCCAGCCGCAGGGTGCCGTCGGCCTCAAACTGAATCTGCGAGCTGAGGATGTAGATCCCTTTCAAAATGTGGGTTGCGCCCATCACAGCCAGCACTGGCTTCATGGCAAAGTCGATGGCCAGTAGGTGGGCCAGCGTTCCGCCAGTGGCGATGGGGAGAATCACTTTGCCGACAAAGGCATCCTGATCCAGTAAGTCCAGCAGCGCCTTGAACACGCCGGGATAGGAAGCCTTGTACACAGGAGCCGAGAGGACGATCCCAGCGGCTTGGGCCACCTTCTCTTGGATCTGCTTTAGGTGAGGGCTCTCAAAGTTAACCCGCACCAAGTCCTCCGCCGGCAAATCCCGCACCGAAGCAAACTCGCTGCTTAGCCCCAACTGGGATAGGATCCCGGCAACGTAGTGCAAAATTGCTTCCGACCGCGGCGGTGGGCCAGCAGACTCTCGAGGACCAGGGCTACCGGAGAGCAGAAGGATAGAGGGCATCGGCCAAAGGCAGAACGCTGCTTCTGTTGTACCAGGGATCCCGTCCAGAAAGTGCTAGTATAGTGCTTGGTGTTAACTGCGGGCGTAGTTCAGCGGTAGAACGCCAGCTTCCCAAGCTGGATGTCGTGAGTTCGAGTCTCATCGCCCGCTTCTTGAGAGCTACAAAGCTTTCCCCCTTTGCTCCTCCCCTGGGTCCGAGGCGGTGTTTGCTCAGGTAAAGACTCTGTCCTGCTGGCGCAAGCAGGATGAAAAGTCCGCCTTTTAGGGCGGATAAGTTTGCCCTGAGGCGCAGCCTTTTTTGCGGCAAGGGAGGAGAGCCTTTTCGGCGGGACAAGCTAAGGTGCTAGCATCCCACTGCTATGGGGAGAACGTTGAGGATGCTGGCCAAGCTCTTCCCTGCGGTAGCAGCTCTGTTCTGCCTAGGTCTAGCTCCAACCACCCTGGCCCAGACCTTCTCTGCCCAGCAGACGGTGCTCCTCAACAGCAAACAGAACAGCGCCACCGCTCTCCAAAGCAATGTCCTGCAAAACCTTGTCTTCGTCGTGCCCAATCCCCCAACGCGGCCCTTCGCTGGCAGGTGGGGTTGGCACAGCAGCCCCTTACCGCCCCCTGCTCCCATCACAATTCTAATTCTCAACTCCCAAGCCAACCTGTCCGCCGAGCAGGTCGAGTCCCAGAGCTGTGGCCAGCGCTGCCAGGGATCCCTGCGCCTGCCCTGAGGAAAAAGCTGACCAAGGTCTGCAGTCCGGCCCGCGGCAAGGCTCGGATCCGCTAGGGAGGGAGTTGATATAATTCAGGCCAATTGTTCACGGCGGAGCGGAATCTTGTTCTCCTTGGGGTGTGAGGGATGAGGAACCGTTCCAGGCAACTCGGGCTCCAGCTTACTGCCGCGCTCACTTGGGGGATGAGCCTGCTGGCGGGAACTACAGCTTGGGCGCAACCCCAGCCGGGCACCCTGGATCTGCACACCGATGGCACCACGCCCGCCCCACCCTCCCCCACCCCTACCCCCGCTGCCAGCGAGCCAGAAGTTTTGGTGGCAGAGGTGGTGGTTGAAGGAACCGATGACCCAGAGTTGATCGATCAGGTTTACAAAGTCATTCGCACCCGCGCCGGCGAGGTCTCCACTCGATCCCAGTTGCGGGAAGACATCAACGCCGTGTTTGCCACCGGTTTCTTTGCCGATGTGCGGGCTGTGCCCTCCGATACCCCCTTGGGAGTGCGGGTTACCTTTGAGGTCAAGCCCAACCCCGTCCTCAAAGCCGTGCGCACAGAAGGGACAAAAGTGTTGGATCTGGAGGTGCTCCGGAAGGCTTTTGCTGAGCAAGAAGGACGGGTGCTCAACTTTGGCAAACTGCAGGCGGCAGTGGAGGAGATCGAGCAATGGTACGCCGACAAAGGCTACGTGCTAGCCAAAGTTATTGATGTACGCACTTCCGAAGACGGCACCCTCACCCTGGAAATTGCTGAAGGGGAGATCGAGGACATTCGCGTGCAGGGCAACACCAAAACCCGCGACTTCATCATCACCCGTGAGCTCAAGACCAAGCCGGGGGATGTGTTTAACCGCAACCAGATCCAGGAAGATCTGCAGGCGGTTTTCAACCTCAACCTCTTTCAGGACGTGAATGTGGGCCTCAACCCTGGGCAGGATCCCAACAAAGTCGTGGTGGTGGTGAATGTGGAAGAGCGGCGCACCGGCACTTTGAGCGGGACCCTTGGCGTCAGCTCGGCCACAGGGGTCTTTGCCGGTCTTAGTGTCTCGGAAGAAAACTTGGGCGGCAACAACCAAAAGGCCAGCTTCAATGTGCAGGTGGGCACCAACGAAACTCTGTTTGACCTCAACTTCACCGACCCGCGCATTGCCACCCTGGAGATCCCCACCTCCTACAGTGTCAACATCTCCAACCAGCAGAGCTCCAGCTTTGTTTTCAACGAGGGATTGACTCTGCCCAACGGGGATCCCGTGCGCATCAACCGGCTGGGCGGCAGCATCACCTTCTCGCGCCCCCTTGGAGGCAATTGGCGGGCCAGCTTGGGTGCCCGCGTCCAATTTGTGGAAGCCCGCAACAGCAAAGGCGAGCAGGAGCGCTTTGATGTGGTGGGCAACCCGATTACCTTCAGCACAAGCGGCCAAGACAGCTATACCAGCCTGCGGTTGGGCCTCATCCACGACACTCGCGACAACCTCAACACCCCCAGCCAGGGATCCGTCTTTCGCCTCTTCACCGAGCAGTCGGTACGTCTGTTCCAGAACGGCCTGAACGCCAACCGCCTCGAGGCCAGCTACAGTCAGTTCATTCCCGTCAAGCTCTTTGAAACGCGCAGCGAGCGGCCGCAAGTGCTGGCTTTTGACGTGCGGGCGGGCACTACCCTTGGCGACTTGGCTCCCTACGACGCTTTCCCTATTGGCGGAGGCAACTCGGTGCGGGGATTTTTTGAGGGCGGCATCGGCTCCGGCCGCAGCTTTGCCACTGCGACGGCGGAATTGCGCTTTCCCCTTTTCGACCCGGTGGGGGTAGTGGTTTTTGCCGACTACGGCACCGATCTGGGCAGCGGCGCGGCGGTCATCGGCAATCCGGCGGCGGTGCGCAACAAGCCCGGCAGTGGCCTAGGGCTGGGGGCTGGTATCCGCATCCAATCTCCCCTGGGGCCGCTGCGGATCGACTACGCCGTTGGGCAAGGAGAGGCCGGCCGGGCTCAACTGCACTTTGGCATCGGGGAGAAGTTCTAGCTAAAGGCTTGCTATGGTGGGAGCAGCACTTGTGGGGAAAAATCCATGCGCGGCTCCTTACTCCTCTTGCTCTGCCTCAGCCTAGCCTTAGGTGGATGTAGCCAGTTGGCACGGCTAGGCCTTGGCATCACCCCCATTGCCCAGATTGAGCAGGATCCCTCCCGCTACGCCAATGTCTACGTCCGTGGCCGGGTGGTCAACCAGATAGGGGTGTTCGGCCAGGGTGTGTACGAGATCCAAGACCACAGCGGCTCCCTCTGGGTCCTCACGGACAAGGGGCTGCCAGCTATGAACAGCACGGTAACCGTGCGCGGCAAGGCCCAGGAAGGGATCCTGTTGGCAGGGCGCCGCTTTGGGGTGTCGCTGGTAGAAGTCGAGCGCTTCTAGCCGGCCCCGAGAGCTACCATGGAAACTCGGCCCGCCAAGGCTTTGGCAATCTGCTGGAGCGCCTGGGCTGAGGCAGACTTGGGCTGGTCAACAACAATAGGCTTGCCCGCATCTCCACCCTGGCGCAGAGCAATCTCCAACGGGATTCGTCCTAGCAGCGGAACCCCCAGCTCGCGGGCGGTGGTCTCTCCCCCTGCCGAGCCAAAGATATCGTACTGGCGATCCGGTAGGTCGGGGGGAATGAAGTAGCTCATGTTCTCCACAATGCCGAGGATGGGCACCCCCAGTTGCCGGAACATGTTCAAGCCCTTGCGGCTGTCGAGGAGGGCCACCGACTGGGGGGTGGTGACGATGACAGCGCCCGCTAGCGGCACCGCTTGGGCCAAAGTCAACTGGGCATCGCCAGTGCCGGGGGGCATGTCCACGAGGAGATAGTCCAACTCGCCCCACTGCACCTGGTAGAGAAACTGCCGGATGACGCCGTTGAGCATTGGCCCCCGCCAGATTACTGGCTGATCCCGTCCCACCAGGAGGCCCATCGACACCATCTTGACGCCGTAATTTTCTAGGGGAAGGATCTCTTCGCTGCCGTCTTCCCGTTTGCGCACCACCAGAGACCGATCCTGCAGCCCCAGCATCAGCGGCACATTGGGGCCGTAGATATCCGCATCCAGCAGCCCCACCTGCGCTCCGCTCTGGGCAAGGGCGACAGCTACATTGACCGCTACCGAGGTTTTGCCCACCCCTCCCTTGCCGCTGGAGATGGCGATGATGTTGCGCACGCCTGGGATGGGCTGCCGATTGGGCAGAGAGGGCGAGCGGGGGGTTTCTGCCGTAACGGTAACCTCGATGGTTTCAACGGGAGCCAGGCGGCGGATAGCAGCCTTGCACTCCTCGACGAGGAACTCCCGCAAGGGGCAGGCTGGCGTTGTCAGCACCAGAGTAAAGGCCACCCGCTCCGGCTCGACGCGGATATCCCGGATCATGTTCAGTTCCACCAGGCTGCGGCGTAGCTCCGGATCTTGAACCGGGCGCAAGGCTTCAAGGATAGCAGCAGCATCAAGGGTGGAGGTCGTCATGGGAGCTGAGGAGGTTGCTTCATATTCTTCACTCTAATCGGTTTTTCCAGCTCTTCTCGGCTAGCCCTCGGCCAACTGGCTGACCCAGGTCAGTTCTAGCTGTAGTCTGTTCTCGTGCCGGTATCTCAAGTTGTGAGGCTAGAAGGTATGGAAATCCGCCCTGCCAGGCCTGAAGATGCGCCCGCTTTGTTTAACCTCATCTGCGCCCTAGCCGAGTACGAGAAGCTGAGCCACTTGGTAACGGGATCCGCTGATCTATTGCGGCACCATTTGTTTGGCCCCGAAGCCTTTGCCTCGGCGTTGTTGGCAGAAGTGGAGGGGCAAGCGGTGGGGTTTGCTCTTTACTTTCGTCATTTTTCCACCTTCCTCACCCGGCCCGGCCTCTACCTGGAAGATCTGTTTGTGCTGCCCGAATTCCGCGGCAGGGGCATCGGCAAGGCGCTCTTGGCACGGGTGGCTCAGGAGGCGGTGGCCAAAGGATACGGGCGGCTGGAGTGGATGGTTTTGGACTGGAACCAGCCGGCAATGGAGTTCTATCGGCGCTTGGGTGCCAAACAGCACCCTGAGTGGATTCTCCACCGTCTCAGCGGCTCTGACCTGGAAGCGCTCGCCCAGGCAGCTGCGCCCCCTCTCCCTTCTGCTGGGGGATCAATTTACCGGATCCCTGAGTCCAAGGGAGGCCAAGACTTCTATACTTGCGGCTGAGCTGTTTGCGTCAGCGGTCTGAAGCCCTTGGTTAAACAGAACATGAGTTCACCCCAAACCCTCACCCCCCAAGGGGCCGAAATCCTCTGTGTTGGCACCGAGTTGCTTTTGGGAGAGATCGCCAACACCAACGCCCAATATCTGGCAGCCGAGCTGGCCAAGCTCGGGATCCCGCACTACTACCAAACGGTGGTGGGGGATAACGAAACCCGCATCCACCAGGCCCTGGAGGTGGCCTGCCAGCGCTCCAGCCTGCTGTTAATCACAGGAGGCCTGGGGCCAACCCCGGATGATCTGACCCATGCGGCGCTGGCTTCCTTTTTTGGAGTGGAGATGGTGGAGCACCCCCAGCTCTGGGAGGAGATTCTGCGAAAATACGGCCAGCGCGGCCTTGTGCCCTCGCCTAGCAACCGCAAGCAGGCTTTTCTGCCCCGGGGAGCCGCCATCCTGCCCAACCCCCTCGGCAGCGCCTGTGGCCTCATTTGGCAGCCCCGCCCCAACCTGCATGTTCTCACCTTTCCCGGCGTGCCGCAGGAGATGCAGCGCATGTGGCAGGAGACGGCTGTACCCTATTTGCGCTCCCTCGGCTGGGGCAAGGAGGTCTTCTACAGCCGCGTGCTGCGCTACTGGGGCATCCCCGAATCGACCTTGGCCGAGCGGGTGGCCCCCTGGCTGGCCGGGGAAAATCCCACGGTCGCTCCCTACGCCAGCCAAGGGGAGGTGCGCCTGCGAGTCACTGGACGCGCTCCCACGCGCGAGGCGGCGGAGGCCCTGATTGCTCCAGTGGTGGAGCAGATTTTGCAGATTTCTGGAGAAGACTACTTTGGCAGCGATGAGGCCACCTTGGCCAGCGTGGTGGGGGAGCTGCTCCTGCAGCGGCGGCAGACCCTGGCGGTAGCCGAATCCTGCACCGGCGGGCTACTGGGGCAGTTGGTAACCGGGATCCCAGGCAGCTCGCGCTATTTCCTGGGCGGCATCGTTGCCTACGACAACCGCTTCAAGGAGCAGCTTTTGCGGGTAGATCCCAAGACGCTGCAGCAGCATGGAGCAGTTAGTGAGCCGGTAGCTGCCCAGATGGCCCTGGGGGCCAAGCAGGTTTTTGGCTCCGACTGGGCCCTGAGCATTACTGGCATTGCCGGCCCGGAGGGGGGCACTGCTGCCAAGCCGGTTGGCTTGGTCTATCTGGGCTTAGCTTACCCGGAGGGGAAAGTGGAAGTGTTGGAGTACCGCTTGGGTAGCCTGCGCGGCCGAGAGGGCGTGCGCTGGTGGAGCGCCCAAGCGGCGCTGGACTGTCTGCGGCGGCGCTTGCTCCGCTACCCCCTTTCGGGGGGATCCCCAGAGCCTAAGCTAGAGGAGCAGGCAGATCTCGGAGCAGGCCGATGAACCCCGCGGAGGCGGGCAAGGAGGCCCTACGGCAGGGCCGCTTTCAAGAAGCTATCCAACTTCTTGAGGACTATTTGGCCCAGGTTCATCACGGGGGCCAGGGAGGGGGGATCCCAGCAAGTAGGCAAGTCCTGGAAGCCCAGATGAATTTGGTGCGGGCCTACCATCAGCTAGGCCAAGCAGAGAAGGCGCGGGCGCTTTGTCTAAAACTGCTGCAGCATCCGGATCCTCAGGCGCGAGACTGGGCCCAAAAAATCCTGTCCCGTCTGCCCCAAACGGCGGAAAAACCCGCTGCTTCCCCCTCCTCCAGCCGCCAACGGGCCAGTCAAGTAGGCTTAAGGATCCCCTTGCCGGCGGAGGCCGGTTCTCTAGGATGGGCCAAGTGGGGATCCCTGGCTGTGGGCCTCCTCTTCCTCTGGTGGCTGAGTTTTGGGCTGGTGGGCAGCCACCTGGATTTTGGGCGGCTGAGTTTTCCACGGCAGCTTTGGTTTTTGCAGGGGTTGCTGCCCTGGCTGCGCAACGGCTTACGCTGGCTGGTGGCTGGCAGCCTGGCGGTTAACTTTGGCGTAGGCCTGCTCTTTTTTGCCCCCTGGCTCCTGGATCACCTGCACCAGCGGCTGCACAAGTTGCGCTGGGCCAGCCTGGGAGAACTCGAGCGCCATAGCCCCGAGGCAGCTCGCCTGCTGCAGCGCCTCTGCGCCCAGAAGCACCTCAAACTGCCGCGCCTGGGGGTGATTCCAGAAGGGGGACCGCTGGCCTTTGTCTACGGCACTTTTCCCGATGGCGGCCGCATCGTGGTCACCCAGGCCCTCTTGCAGCGGCTTGCTCCCGATGAGATTGCCGCCGTCTACGCCCAGGCCCTGGGGCGGATCGTTAACGGCGACATCCTGCTCATGACCCTGCTAGGATCCCCCCTGCAGTTGGTTTACCTAACCCTGGAGCAAGTGAGCCACCTGGGGAGCCAACGGCGGGATCTCATTGGACACGTGGCTCCCCTGCTCTACCTGATCTACACGGTGCTTTCCTACCCCCTGTTTTTCCTCTCCCGCCTGGGCACCTACCACGCCGATCACTTCGCGGTCGAGGCCACGGGCAACCCCAACGGGCTAATGGCCGCTCTGCTCAAGTCGGCTGCTGGCCTGCAGGAGGCTCACAAAAACGACCGCCGCCCCTCCTCGCTGTTGCACTGCACCCGCCTCTTCAGCTTCCTGGACTTCAAAACTACCGCTGCCGCCAGTGCCGCTGTCCGCTTGCAGGATCCCGCCCAAGCCGGCCAGGTCTTCCGCTGGGAGCAGCTCAACCCCTGGGCCCGCTGGATGCAGCTGAATTCCAGCCATCCCCTGCTGGGACAGCGCTTTCAGGTTTTGGGGAAATACGCGCAGCGGCTGCGCCTTTTGCCTGAGCTAAGCCTAGTCAAGCCAAAGGAGGGAGGGGCTCCTCAAAAGGCTCGCTTCTGGGTTGACCTGGCCATCTACGCTGCCGAAGTGGTCGGCATGGTTATAGGCTGGCTGGTGGGGCTAATCCTCTACTTAGGGCTGCGAGATCGCCTCGATCCCAAGATCATTGCCGCGGCTGCGGTGGTGGGCTATGGGATGGGCCTGTGGGCCAAGGCAGGGCTCATGTACCGAGGACCTCTGTTGCCCCAGCCCACTGCGGTGCTCAGCTTGCTGGCCGATCCGGACGCGGATCCCTGCCGCAGTCAGCCGGTGGAGCTGGAAGGCGAGCTGCTGGGATTGGGACCAACTGGCTATCAACTGGGAGCAGAGCTCAAGCTCCAGGATGCCACCGGCCTGATCCCCCTGCGCTTCACCTCTCCCCTGGGACCGCTGGGCAATGTCTTTTCCGGCCTAAAGCCTCTCCGCGCCCTCATGGGCCGGCAGGTCAAGGTGGTGGGCTGGTTCCGCCGCGGCAACACTGCCTGGGTGGATTTGGCCTATGTCCAAACAGAAGCAGCTCGTCTCCACAGCCGTCCCCGCCTGTGGCTGCTGCTCCTTGGCCTGGGGTTTGTCCTCCTCGGCCTTTGGGGCGCTTTCTATTTCCCCAACTTACGCTTTTACCTCTAGCGGCGAGAGGGCACTAACTGGGCCTTGCGCAGTCGCACCGACTGGGGGGTGACCTCCACCAGCTCGTCCTCGCCAATGTATTCCAGGGCTCGCTCCAGAGTCATCTCCACCGGCGCCTGTAGCTGCACTAGCTCTTCTCCCGTTGAGGCGCGATGGTTGGTTAGGTGTTTGGTCTTGCAGACGTTTAGCTCCAGATCCTGGGGTCGGTTGTGCTCACCCACAATCATGCCCTTGTAAACGCGGGTGCCCGGCTTAATGAAGAACACGCCGCGGTCCTCCGCATTCTTCAGGGCATAGGTGGTGGCCACTCCCTCTTCAAAGGCAATGAGCACGCCGTTGCGGCGAGTCTCCAGCCCTGAGGTGAGAGGACGGTACTCCAAAAAGCTATGGCTCATGATCCCTTCGCCGCGGGTGATGCGGACAAACTCGCTGCGAAAGCCAATGAGCCCCCGCGCCGGGATGACGAACTCCAACTGGGCCCGACCGTCCGCGCCCACTCTCATGTTCTGCATCTCTCCCCGCCGCTCTCCCAGCCGTTCGATGCAGGCGCCCACTGCCGCTTCCGGCACATCCAACACCAAAAGCTCATAGGGCTCGTAGGGCTGGCCGTTGACTTCGCGGAAGATCACCTTCGGCTGGCCAACCTGGAACTCGTAGCCCTCCCGCCGCATGGTTTCCAGCAAAATGCCCAGGTGCAGTTCGCCTCGCCCCGACACCAAAAAGCAATCTGGGGACTCGGTCTCCTCCACCCGTAGCGCCACGTTGGTTTCCAGCTCCCGCATCAGGCGCTCCCGCAATTGCCGCGAAGTAACAAAGGTGCCCTCCTGGCCGGCAAAGGGAGAGTCGTTGACGCAGATCCTCATCTGCAGCGTCGGCTCGTCCACCTTGATCAGCGGCAGGGCCTGGGGGTTTTCGGGAGAGGTGAGGGTGTGGCCAATGTGGGCCTCGGCAAACCCCGCCACGGCCACAATATTGCCGGCAGTGGCTTCTGTTAGCTCAATGCGCTCCAGGCCTTGGAAGCCAAACAGCTTGGTTACCTTGCCCCTGACAATCGACCCGTCTTCTTTGACCACCGCCAACTGATCCCCAACCCGAATGGTGCCGTTGTGGATCTTGCCAATCACAATCCGGCCCAGGTATTCCGAGTGCTCCAGCGTCGTGACTTGCAGTTGCAGGGGCTTGGCGGGATCCCCCACTGGCGGCGGCACGTATTTGAGGATGGCCTCAAAGAGAGGCCTCATGTCGAGAGGGCCGCTGTAGTTGCCTGCAAGGAAAGCTTTGAGGTCAGCTTCTTCCAGGGCAAAACCCCGTAGTCCCGAGGCAAATAGGTAGGGGAAGTCGCACTGGTCTTCGTCAGCGCCTAGCTCCAGAAACAGATCCAACACTTTGTCGATGACCTTGTAGGGCTCGGCCTGAGGCCGATCAATTTTGTTGACCACCACGATTGGGCGCAAGCCCTTCTCCAAGGCCTTACGCAACACAAAGCGGGTCTGAGGCATCGGGCCCTCGTTGGCATCCACAATCAGCAGACAGCCTTCCACCATGCCCAGCACCCGCTCCACCTCCCCGCCAAAGTCGGCGTGGCCGGGAGTATCGACGATGTTGATCAGGGTTTCGCCATAGCGAACGGCGGTGTTCTTTGCCAGGATGGTGATGCCCCGCTCCCGCTCTAGGGCGTTGCAATCCAGCACGCAGGCGGGAATGTCTCCTTCCGCCCGCAGGGCTCCTGCCTGGCGCAACAGGGCATCCACGAGGGTGGTTTTGCCGTGGTCAACGTGGGCAATGATGGCAATGTTGCGGATAGGGATCGGCATAGCCCTCAATCCGTAGAAAAACTTACCCCCAGCCTTTCCTGGGGGTGCCTCTACAACTCTAGCGCAAAGAAGTGTTACATCGCAGAGAGAGTTGCCCTGCCAGCGCTACCGGGCAACCCTTGCCTCACATATCAGCCCCGCGCAGGTAAAGCACCAAAATGACCGCCGGCCCTGCCAAGACAATCAAGGCAAGCAGCGCCAACTGCACGAACACTTCGTATTGCCCGAACATAGCCCCAAATCCCGTAGCCTACTTGTGTATCCTAAGGTCCGCTGTTGCCTGAAGATGAGGGGACTGTTGCAATTCTTTAAAACCTAGCGCTCCTGCTGGGCCTGAAAGGGCATGGGATCGAGGTTAAAGAGTTCCTGCAGAATTTGCATCGCCTTCCGTCGGGCCTCGATGTCCCGTTTGGCCCGCAGTTGCACCATAGGGTCATGCAGGATCTTGTTGACGATGCCACGGGTGAGGGCGTCGATGACCTCCAGGTGCTTCTCGGCAAAGTCCTTGCCCAGCCGGGAGAGAGCTTTCTCCATCTCCTGCTCGCGGATAGACTCCACCTTGTGGCGCAGGCTGGAAATGGTGGGCACTGTTTCCAGAGAACGCCACCACTCCATGAACTGCTCCACCTCTTCTTCGATCAAGGCCTCGGCAGCCAGGGCCAGCTTTTGCCGTTGGGCGCGGTTTTCTTCCACGACGCGAGAGAGGTGATCTACGTTGAACAGCCGCACCCCTCTGAGCTTTTCTACCTCGGGCTCGATGTTGCGGGGCACGGAGATATCCACCAACAGCAGCGGCTGATCCGGCTGCAGCACTTCCACTAGTTGGGCGTAGGTAAGGATGGGCTGGGTGGCGCTGGTGCTGGTGAAGACCAGATTGGACTCCGCCACGCTGTTGAGCAACGACTCCCAAGGCAGGACTTGGATTGGTTGCTCAAATTGCTGGGCTAGCGCTTCTGCCCGCTCTAAGGAGCGGTTGACTAGGGTAATATCCACCGCTCCCTTGGCCAGAAGATGCTGCAGCAAGAGGCGGGCCATTCTCCCTGCTCCCACGACGGTAACCTTGCCCTGGGAAAGCGATCCCTGCTCTTGCAGGGCCAGCTCCACGGCTGCCGAGCTAATGGACATGGCGCCGGTGCCGATCCCCGTCTCCGCGCGGACGCGCTTGCCGGCAGTGATGGCTGCCTTGAAGAGGCGGTTGAGGATGCGATCCGTGCCGTTGCAAGCCTGGCCCAGTTGTTGAGCCTTTTTCACTTGCGACAAGATCTGCCCCTCTCCCAGCACCAAGCTCTCCAGCCCGGCCGCCACCCGCATCAAGTGGGTCACCGCATCTTGGTAGAGCAGGGTAAACAGGTGGGGACGCAGTTGGGGCAGGGGGATCCCCTTTGCCTCGGCCAAAAACTGCATCGTCTGCCGCACCCCGCTTTCGGTTTCTGGCGTAACGATGTAGACCTCCAGCCGGTTACAGGTGCTGAGGATTGCTGCTTCCTCAATGTGGGGGTAGGCACGGAGCTGCCGGATCCTCTCTCCCACCTCGGCCTCCCCAATGCTGAGGCGCTCCCGGATCTCCACAGGAGCTGTGCGATGGCTAAGACCGACAACCGCGATAAACATGCCTCTCCGTCGTCTATAGACCACTGATTGTTAAATCTCTAAACAAAGGCAAACCTTGCCCGAAACAAGAATAGCCTAGAGCCTAAGCAAAGCGTCTTACCTGTCTTGGCTGCAGCAAGCTTAGGTAACTTTTCTCAGACTACCTAAACCCTAAGACCAGTATCGGATCGGTTTTGCCAGATTTTGCTGAAGAGTTATTACGTTTTTTCGGGGTCGGCCTTGATAGATTTTTTAACGTTCTCCCAAGCAGAAGGGCGACCTTCCCCAGGGAAAGCCGCCCTCGTCACTGGGAAGAGCTAGGAGGGGATCCGTCAGCGCAGTTGCAGGGCGGGGGGCTGCTGGCCCTCCTTCAGGTGGATGGTGTCCACAAAGCGCACGGTGCGGGATTGGCTAGAAATCACCAGCGTTTCCGTACGCGCTCCACCTCCGAAGAAGCGCACTCCCCGTACCAGATCCCCATCGGTGATGCCGGTGGCCGCAAAGAGCAGCTCTTTGCCGCTGGCTAGCTCCTCACACTCCCATACCTTATCGGGATCCTCAATGCCCTTTTCTTTCAGTTCTCGCCGAGTCTCTTCTACCGGTGGCAGGTAGGTGCCCGCCTGCACCACTTCGGGATCGTAGATGAGCCGCCCTTGGAAGTGAGCGCCCAGACAGCGCAGCGCCGCTGCCGAGATCACTCCCTCGGGAGCCGCTCCAATCCCCATCAGGGCATGGATACCTGTGCCGCTGAACGCCACTGCCAGAGCTGCCGAGAGGTCGCCGTCGGTAATTAGCTTCACCCGCGCCCCTGCCTCGCGGATTTGGCGGATGAGATCGGTGTGGCGCTTGCGATCCATGACCACTACCGTTAGGTCCGCCACTTCCCGACCCAGGCTTTCGGCGATGATCTTGAGGTTCTTTTCTGGCGGATAGTCCAGGTGAACCTTGCCCTTGGCCTGGGGCGGGGCCGCTAGTTTTTGCATGTAGATGTCCGGGGCGTTGAGAAGGCCGCCTTTCTCGGAGATGGCTAGCACCGCCATGGATCCGTTCTGGCCTTTGGCTACCAGGTTGGTGCCCTCGCAGGGATCCACAGCAATATCGATCTCCACCAGCTCTTCCACGCGACAGAACTGCTCGGCGTCGGGACGGGTGCAGATCCCCACTTCCTCCCCGATGTAGAGCATGGGGGCCTCGTCGCGGGTTCCCTCCCCAATGACGATTCGACCGCGCATGGGGATCTGGTTGAGTTTCTCCCGCATGGCTTCTACGGCTGCTTGGTCAGCGGCCTTGTTGTCCCCCTTGCCCATCCAGCGGGCGGCAGCAATGGCAGCCTGTTCCACCACTTCGATGATCTCGAGCCCCAACTTGTTGTCCACGGTATGCCCCCCTCGGAACGATGAAGGCCAACTTCAGTAAGGATCTCTTCAAACTCTCTCCCAGTTTACCAGGGCAGGCTTCTTCTCGAGATCTTTATCCCCACCTTGAATAACCTGAGAGAACAAATTGCCAAAAGTTAAGCGCAAAGAGCGATCCCCGTCCCAGCCGCTGGCTATTGTCGGCTGGGGATCAAGGATGATAGCCTGTCCTAAAGGCAATAAGTTTTTCTTAAGGGAATTAAAAAACAGCAATGAAAAGATACGTTTATGTCAACCGCTCTGGCCGGGTTCAGGTAATCCGGACGATCCCTGGCCACTGGGAGCGCACCCTCTTCCCGGGCCAGTATGCCACTTTCGAGGCAGAACCCGACGACTACCTAGAAGTCTATAGCTGCTGCTGCGCCACTACCATCTTGGAAGAGCGCCGCCCCTGCCGCTGGCTGCTGGATTCTTCCCTTCCTGAAGTAGAAGCCCATCCTTGGCTGCCCCCCCATTTGGATACCTTGGCAGATGCTGTAAATGGGTGAGGGACAAGAGGTTGTCGGGTCAGTTTAGCTTGCCTAACCCGCAAGACAAACTCATTATGAGTATGGTATGTTGATTTTAGTTTACATTTGCACCTTACCGGAAGGAGGGTCGACCTCATGTCTCAGCAAGGATGTCTGCGGGTGGGGCAGCTAGCTCCCGATTTTTCGGCCACGGCCGTTTACGACATGGAATTCAAGACGGTGAGGCTCTCTGACTACAGGGGCAAGAAGTATGTGGTGCTGCTCTTTTACCCCTTGGACTTTACCTTTGTCTGCCCGACCGAGATCACGGCTTTCAGCGATCGCTACGACGAGTTTGCCAAGTTGGACACGGAGATCCTCGGCATCTCGGTGGATAGCGAGTACTCTCACCTGGCCTGGATGCAAACCGACCGCAAAGCTGGCGGGGTGGGCGAGCTGAGGTATCCGCTGGTCTCCGACCTGAAGAAAGAGATCAGCGCTGCCTACAATGTCCTGGATCCGGCAACAGGGGTGGCGCTGCGCGGCCTGTTTATCATCGACAAGGAAGGGATCCTTCAGCACGCCACCATCAACAACCTGGCCTTTGGCCGCAGCGTGGATGAGACCCTGCGCACCCTGCAGGCTATCCAGTATGTCCAATCCCACCCCGATGAAGTTTGCCCAGCCAACTGGCAGCCCGGCCAGAGAACCCTAAAGCCCGACCCGGTCAAATCCAAGGAGTTCTTCGCGGCAGTTGCCAAGTAGACCAGGAATGCCAGACCTTGCAGCTCCGGCTCCAAGTGAGCTGGAGCTTTTTTAAAGAGGTGCAGACAGACAAAAGGGATCCCCTGAGCCTGGCAGGGGATCGGACAAGACCAAGACTGCCCAATTAGTCCCAGGGCTTGCCGTCGGTGAACTTGTAGGTAACGGGCTCGCGGTTTTTGCCGATGCTGTGATCTACCTTGCCGACGGGCTGGCGACCCTCGTTAACTTTTTCAGGGAAGACGCCATCTTTGGGATGCACCAGCTCCGGCTGTCCCCCTGCCGGAATGCGGAAGATCTGGTAGTCGTTGATCTTGTATTCAGATCTCAGCTGGGCCCCGAGAGCCAGGCACTGCTCCTTGCGGGCGAAGGTGAGGTAGTTCTTACCCTCCACCATCTCAGCAGCCCCGCCCGTGGGCATCTCAAACACCTGCCCTGGCTTGCCAGTCCAGGTGATGACGTATTTCTCTTCGGTCTCGGCTGCGCTCAACAGCCCTCCGGTAGATCCCCCGAAGAGGGGGAGCTTAGCGCCCTGCCGGGGATCGCCTTCCATCACAGCCATAGCCTCCCTTCTCGTTGTAGTTAGCGTTGTTTGGGCCGCGCTTGGGATAGCGCGCAGCACTTTGAATCTACCACTGACTTGATCTTTGACCTCAGAGCCGGCCAGGAACTGTAATTTTTCGTAGCAGAGCTAGCTTCGCTGAAGATAATTAGCTCTCCTAGGCCAGCTCCAGAAAAGCTCCCATGCGGCGAAACTTTTGGTAACGCTCTTCCCGCAACTCCCGCCCGCTCAGCCTGGAAAGTTCCTTGAGGTGTCTTAGGAGAGCCTCTTTGAGAGTTTGGGCAGCTTCCAAAGGGGCGCGGTGGGCACCCCCCACTGGCTCTGGCAGGATCTCGTCAATGACCTCCAGTTGCAGCAGATCTTGGGCAGTAATGCGCAGGGCTGCTGCCGCCTGGGGTGCTTTTTTGGCATCTTTCCAAAGGATGGCTGCACAGCCCTCTGGTGAGATTACCGAATAGACGGCGTGTTCAAACATCAGAATGCGATTGCCCACCCCAATGGCCAAGGCCCCCCCGGATCCCCCTTCGCCAATCACCGTACAGATAATGGGGATCTCCAGCTGAAACAGCGTCCGCAAGTTGGTGGCAATGGCCTCCCCCTGGCCCTCAGCCTCGGCCTTAACTCCTGGGTAGGCCCCTGGCGTGTCGATAAAGGTCAAAAGGGGCAGACCAAAGCGGTGGGCATGCTCCATGAGCCGCAGGGCTTTGCGGTAGCCAGCAGGGTTGGGCATGCCGAAGTTGCGGTGGATGTTGTCTTTGGTGTCGCGGCCCTTTTGGTGGCCGAGGATCATCACCGGCTGATCCTCCAGCTTGGCTAGGCCGCCGACAATGGCCGGATCGTCCTGGCCGTGGCGATCCCCGTGCAGCTCAAACCAATCGTCGCAGATGGTCTGCACATAGTCCAAGGTGGTAGGGCGACGGGGATGGCGGGCCACCTGCAGCCGCTCGACAGGTGTGAGCTGCCTGAAAATCTCGCGGCGCAGCTCTTCGGCTTTGGCCTCCAGTTGGCGAATCTGCTCAGAAGCATCAATGTCGTTTTCTTCAGCCAAGGCCCGAATCTCCTGGATGCGCTGCTCGAGAGCGGCAACAGGCTGCTCAAACTCCAGCAGCAAGCGGTCGCTAGACTTGCTCATACCGTGTTGGCTAAACCTCGGGAGTCTGCTCAGAGATGGGGAGGTCAGGCTTTGATCTTCTCACATGCAGATCGGGTAGGCTAGAGGGAGTTACCCTGGGGGATCCTT
>NZ_JANSJL010000087.1:10749-29484 GCF_047502745.1 Synechococcus sp. F70.1 | reverse complement strand
TTTTGAATGGGAAAGGATCCCTTGGGTTGGCGGGTTCTCTTCCCATGAAGGCTGTTGTCAGAGATAGGGGATCAACAGGCTGCCTTGGAGAGCAGTCTTTGCCAGCTCGGATGCCTCTCCTGCTAGCGCCGGCGGGGGACTGGGAGTGTGCCAAGGCAGCGGTGGAAAACGGAGCCGACGCCATCTACTTCGGACTGGAACGGTTCAATGCTCGCCTGCGCGCCCGCAACTTTACGGAGGCGGACCTACCAGAACTAATGGCCTGGCTGCACCAGCGCGGCGTGAGGGGCTACGTCACTTTAAATACCTTGGTCTTTCCTGAAGAGCTGGAGGAGGCGGAACGGTACATCCGCGCGATGACGGCAGCAGGGGTAGACGCGGTCATCGTGCAGGATGTCGGCATTGCGCGCCTGGTTCGGCATCTTTCTCCCGACCTGCCCATCCACGCCTCAACACAGATGACTATTACCAGCGGCGTGGGAGCGGAGTTTGCTGCCGAGCTGGGCTGTGAGGTGGTGGTGCTGGCGCGGGAGTGTTCCCTCCAGGAAATAGCCAAGATCCGCGCCCATCTGGAAGAGAGGGGATCCCCCATTGCTCTGGAGGTGTTTGTCCATGGGGCCCTGTGCGTGGCCTACTCCGGGCAATGCCTAACCAGCGAGGCGCTGGGGAGACGCTCGGCCAACCGCGGGGAGTGCGCCCAGGCCTGTCGCCTGCCCTACGAGCTGGTGGTGGACGGGGTTCGCCGCGATCTGGGAGAGAAGCGGTATCTACTTAGCCCCCAAGATTTAGCTGGCTTGGAGGTGTTGCCGGAGCTAGTCAAGCTAGGGATCCACTGCTTGAAAATTGAGGGCCGCCTAAAATCCCCAGAATATGTAGCCAGCGTAACGCGCATCTATCGGCGGGCCTTGGACGCCTTGGGGGCAGGGCAGGCGTGGCAGCCCTCAGCCCAGGAATGGTACGAGCTGGAGATGAGCTTTTCCCGCGGCCTGTACACCGGCTGGCTGCGAGGCATCAACAACAAGAAGCTGGTGCACGCCCGTTTTGGCAAAAAGCGCGGCGTTTACCTAGGGCAGGTGGTGAGGATCGAGGGGGATCAGGTGGGAGTGCGCCTGGAAGCTCCCCTCAAGGCGGGGGATGGCGTGGTGTTTGACCAGGGGGAGCCAGAGCTGCCGGAGCAGGGGGGACGAGTTTACCGCGTGCACCAGAAGCAGGGGTTGGCCTGGCTGAGCTTTGCCCAGGGGGCAATTGACCTCAAACGCCTGCGGGTAGGGGATCGCCTCTGGAAGACCAGCGACCCGGAGCTGGAAAAGCGCCTGCGCCAGAGCTATGCCGGGGATCAGCCGCGCTTCCGCCGCCCCGTCCACCTGGAAGTCCATGGCCAGGCCGGACTGCCCCTGACCCTCATCCTGCGCGATGAAGAGGGCCACGTGGTGCAGGTGGATTCCCCCATGCCTTTGCAGCCTGCTCGCCAGCAGCCCCTCACCGACGAGAAGCTGCGACAGCAACTGGGCCGCCTGGGAGGTACGCCCTTCCGGCTGGGATCCCTGCACAATGCCCTGGAGGGGGAGGTGATGCTGCCGGTCAGCGTCCTCAACCAAATGCGGCGCCAGGCAGTGGAGCAGTTGCAAGCGCTGCGAGCCCGGCCCCGCCGCTGGCAGCTCAATCCTGACGCCCACTGGCAAGACCTGCTGCCTCCCCTAGAGCCAGCCGAGCCGGGATTGCCCCAGCTGGTGGTGTTGGTGCGGGAGCCGGCCCAGTTGTCGGCGGCAATTGCCTGTGGCATCCGCCAGATCTACCTGGAGTTTGAGGATCCCCGCCGCTACCGGGAAGTTATCCGCGCTACCAAAGCTTCTCACCCCGAGGTGGAGCTGTGGGCGGCCCCGCCCCGCATCACTAAGCCAGGGGAAACTTGGATTCTAAAACAGGTGCTGGCGGCAGGAGCCGATGGCTATCTGGTGCGAAACTACGACCACCTACGCTTTTTCGCCAACCAGCGCTGCATCGGCGATTTTTCCCTGAACGTGGCCAATCCCCTCACCGCCCACTATTTCAAAAGCCGCTACCGCCTGGAGCGCCTGACGGCCTCCTATGACCTCAACCATGAGCAACTGGGATCCCTGCTGCAGGCTGGCCCTGCCCATTGGTACGAGGTTACTATCCACCAGCACATGCCCATGTTCCACATGGAGCACTGCGTCTTCTGCGCCTTTTTGTCCAGTGGCACGGATTACACCAACTGTGGCCGCCCCTGCGAAAAGCACGAAGTAAGGCTGAGGGACAGGGCCAATGTGGAGCACATTTTGAAAGCCGATGCTGGCTGCCGCAACACCCTCTACAATGGCAAAGCCCAAACTGGGGCAGAATATGTGTCGCAGCTCCTGGCGCTGGGGTTGCGATATCTGCGCATTGAGTTCTTGCGGGAGTCTGCCGAGCAGGTTCAGCAAACCCTACGCTGCTATCAACAGCTCCTCCAGGGCCAGATGAGTGGCTCTCAACTGTGGCGGGAGCTAAAGCTGTACAGCCAGTTGGGGGTAACAAGGGGCTCTCTGGAAAGTTGAGGTCAATCTATGCCCTTTTGGCCGCCGCAGATCCTCCCCTCTGCCCTCTACCCCCTTCTGCAGCAGGGCCTCAAGACCCTTTTTCCTGAGGCTCTCTGGGACTTACCGCCAGATCCTCAGAAGCGACAGGTGGCCCTTACCTTTGACGATGGCCCTCACCCTGAATACACGCCGACCCTGTTGCAAGTTTTACAGGAGTTTCAGGTACCAGCCACCTTCTTTGTGTTGGGGGAACGGGTGCAGCGCTGGCTCCACCTGGCCCGGAAAATCCGCCAACAGAGCCACGGCATTGGCCTGCACGGCTGGCAGCACCGCTCGTTTACCCAGCTTAGCCGAGGCGAACTGCTACAGAGCTTGCGACGCAGCCAGGATACCCTCGCGGCTGCCTGTGGCGGCACCCCAGAAGAGTATCGGGCTGTGCGCCCCCCCAACGGTCTCTTCGCCCCGGACGCTAACCGACTCGCGCTCCTGGGGGTATCTACCGGTGATGTGGAGTGTGGTGCCGGAGGATTGGCTCTGCCCGCCGGTGGCCGTGGTGGTGGAGCGGGTGCTCAACCAAGTGCGGCCCGGCTCCCTGATTGTGCTCCACGACGGCGTCCGGGGGGGATCTCAGGCAGCCGAGGTAGTCCGCCGTTTGATCCCGGCCTTGGGGGAGCAAGGGTTTGACTTTGTCCGCCTGCCCCTTTCTGGCAATCTTCCCAGTTGCAGAGGAAATTGAATACAGTGAAAGGCAGCGATAGGGAGGGCAAGCCGTGGGCGTGCGCAAGATCATCTACGGCATTTTCGGGCAGCGAGCCGGCAGCCTCATCGTGGGCACGTGGAATTGGCTTTGGGGGCTGCCGGTGGAAAAAGGCGGGGCAGAGGCAGTGGCGGTGGCCGAAGAATCGGTGCGAACCATGCAGGAGACTGTGCAGCGTCTCACCGAAGCCGTCGCCACCCAGGTAGCTGCCTACCAGCGGGCCGAGCAAAAGTACGTGCAAAAGGTGCGGGAGTACCAGGCGCTGGAGAACAAGGCTCGCCTGGCTATGCAACGGGGGGATCAAGAAGCCGCTCGCCTAGCTATGGCCGAAGCCCTGCGCATTGAGGCCGCTCTTGGCCCCCTCAAGGAACAAGTGGAAACTGCTGAGCGCTATGTCAAGGCTGCCAAGGAAAAGCTGGCCCGGGAAAAAGAGCGTCTGGCCCTCTACAAGCGCGAGCTGAGCAACCTCAAAGACATCTACGAGGTGAACAAAGCCCTTGAACAGATGACCCGCGTTAACAACGCCTATAGCATTGACTCGGCCAAGTCCCAATTTGAGGCGGCCAAGAACGCCATCCAGGCTCGCCAGCTCAAGGTCCACGCCCTCAGCGAGCTCTCCGAGGATCGCAGCGAGCAACTTGCTGCCCAGCTTGACGAAATGGCTCTTGAGGACGAGATCTCCCGCCGCCTAGCTATGCTCAGTGGCCAGGGAGGCAGCACCGCCAAGCTGCCCTTGCCGGATCTGGACTTCGAGAAGCGCTCTTGATCACGTGTCCTAGCGAGGCTTTGCTTTATTCGTGGGTAAAGTCGGCTTCTGGCACCTGGCTTGTCTCGGAACCAGCAGCCACCGCTTGCAGGGGCACTGCCTGCGGCACTTGTACGATCTGGGGTGTAAAGACAAAGAGGTTGTACACGGTGTTGCGGCGGATGTTGTCCAGCATCTCTAGGAACAGCTCGTAGCCCTCGTTCTTGTATTCGATGAGGGGATCCCGCTGGCCATAGCCGCGCAGGCCCACCGCTTCCCGCAGCGCCTCCATCTGTTGCAAGTGCTCCCGCCAGAGGGTATCCACCTGCTGCAACAGGAAAAAGCGCTCAGCCTTCCGCATCAGGCCAGGCTCAAAGGTATCCAAGAAGGCCTCTTTGGCCTCGTAGGCCATCTCCGCCTGTTTGATCAGGTAGTCGAGGATTTCCTGATAGGAGAGATCCCGTAAGTCCTCAACCTTGAGGTTGTCTTTGAGCAGGGGAATGAACTCCTGCATCTTGGCCGTCAGCTTGTCGATTTCCCACTCCTCCGGCGGCAGCTCTGGGTTGACGTGGGCTTGCACGATCTCCTCAACGGTCTTGCGCAGGTAGTCCAGGATCTTGGGTTTGAGGTTCTCCCCTTCCAGAATGCGCCGCCGCTCCGAGTAGATAGCCCGCCGCTGGTTGTTGAGAACCTCGTCGTATTCAAACACCTGCTTACGCAGGTCAAAGTAGTACACCTCCACCTTGCGCTGGGCATTTTCTAGGCTTTTCGACAGGAGCGGGTGCTCGATGGGCATGTCTTCGTCTACCCGGAACATGTCCATCAGCTTGGCCACCCGCTCGCCACCGAAGATCTTGAGCAGGTTGTCTTCCAGGCTGAGGAAAAACCGCGAGGAGCCAGGGTCTCCTTGCCGGCCGGCGCGGCCGCGCAGCTGGTTGTCGATGCGGCGGGACTCGTGGCGCTCCGTGCCAATGACATGCAAGCCCCCCAGCCGCACCACCTCCTCGTGCTCGGCCTCCGTGACCTTTTCGTACTCGGCCTTGATGCTGTTGTAGACCTCTCGCAGTTGCAAGATCAGGGGATCCTGCACCGGCGCCTTCTCCGAGGCCACTGCGATGAGATCTTCCACCACCAGCTCCGGCAGGCGGTTTAACCCATACTTGGCCACTGCGGCTGCCACCACCTCCTCCAAAGCCTGGCTGGTGCGAGCTGAGAGCTCACAGGGGTAAAAGTTGGGGGAGACCACCGTCCAGGACTTTTTCGGCTTGGGCGAGGCTGGGCCAAACCCTTGACCGCCGCCGCGGCTTGTCGTGGAGGCCGATCCCAGGGGGTTGTCGGGATCCAGCTGCACCAGCTTGGGCATCAGCCGTTCCCGCAGCTTGAGGCGGGCCATGTATTCCGCGTTGCCACCCAAGATGATGTCCGTGCCCCGCCCAGCCATGTTGGTAGCAATGGTTACGGCACCTTTGCGACCCGCCTGAGCAATGATTTCCGCCTCCCGCTCCACGTTCTCCGGCTTGGCGTTGAGGAGGTTGTGGGGGATCCCTCTTTCCTTGAGCATGGCCGAGAGGCGTTCGGATTTTTCCACGCTGGTGGTTCCCACCAAAACGGGCCGCCCCTTGGCGTGCATGTAGGCAATCTCCTCGACCACCGCCTTCCACTTGGCGTTTTCAGTCTTGTACACCAGGTCAGGGGCATCTATGCGGCGAATGGGGCGGTTGGTGGGGATAACAGTCACTTCGAGGTTGTAGATTTTAACAAACTCTGCTTCCTCAGTGCGAGCCGTGCCCGTCATGCCGGCAAGCTTGGGATAGAGGCGGAAGAGGTTTTGGTAAGTAACGGTGGCTAGGGTTTGGCTCTCGCTTTGAATGGGCACCCCCTCTTTGGCTTCAATGGCCTGGTGCAGGCCATCCGACCAGCGGCGACCAGGGAGCACCCGCCCGGTGAACTCGTCCACGATCACCACCTCTTGGTTGCGGACGATGTAGTGGACATCCCGGATGAAGAGCTCCTTGGCCTTTACAGCGTTAAAGACAAAGTGCGCCCAGGGATCCTTAGGATCGAACAGATCCGAGACCCCCAGCAACCGCTCGGCAGCCTCAAAACCTTCGTCGGTGAGGATGATGTTGCGGGCTTTTTCATCCACCTCGTAGTGCTCGTCGCGGATCAGCTCGCGGGCCACCTGGGCTGCTTTGAGGTACTTCTCGGAGGGACGGGACACCTGGCCAGAGATGATCAAGGGGGTGCGGGCCTCGTCGATGAGGATGGAGTCCACCTCGTCAATAATGCAGTAATTAAAGGGCCGCTGCATCACTTCTCTGATATCGGTGGCCAGGTTGTCCCGCAGGTAGTCAAAGCCCAGTTCGCTGTTGGTGCAGTAAGTAATGTCGCAGTGGTAGCTGCGCCGCTTCTCGTCGGTGGACATGCCCTCTTGCACCAAGCCAACCGTCAGGCCCAGGAAGCGGTGCACCTGGCCCATCCACTCCGAGTCTCGCCGGGCCAAATAGCCGTTGACAGTAACGATGTGAACCCCCTTCCCCGTCAGGCCGTTTAAGTAGGCCGGTAGGGTGGCCACCAGGGTCTTCCCCTCCCCCGTTTTCATCTCGGCAATCTGGCCCTCGTGCAGCACCATGCCACCAATGAGCTGCACGTCGTAGTGGCGCATGTTGAGAACCCGCTTGGCCGCCTCTCGCACCACTGCAAAAGCCTCGGGCAGGAGCTCGTCGAGGGACTCTCCTCTGTCTAGGCGCTGGCGAAACTCGGTGGTCTTGGCCCTGAGCTCCGCATCGGAAAGGGAGGCAATCTCGATCTCCAGCGAGTTGATCAGCTTGACAACAGGCAGGTACTTGCGGATCTTGCGCTCGTTGGGATCCCCGAGAAGCTTCTGTAGGGCTTGGAGCATGGGAAGCCTAGGCCAATAGAACGGGTATACGCAATTTTATCATTCCCTTCCCCTGGGCTTGGGCGGCCGGAAAGGGGCTGACCTGGTAGCCCAGCCAAGACGGCAGCGGCAGTTTGCTGCAGCAGAGGCAAAAGCGCTTGCGGACAAGGGCAAGAAGATGTCAGGCTAGGGAAACAAAGCACTCCCCGGGCTTATGAATTTCTTGGGCGTCGGACTGCCGGAAATGCTGGTTATCTTTGCAGTGGCTCTCTTGGTGTTTGGGCCACGCAAGCTACCAGAGATTGGTCGTGCCCTAGCCAAAACCTTGCGCAGCTTGCAGGATGCTGCCAGGGAGTTTGAGGCCCAGCTAAATCAGGAAGTCCAGGAGCTGGAAAAAGCCGCCCACGCCTCTAGTCCGCGGACAGCCCCTGCAGCCCCGTTCAAAACCGACCCAGTTGCCACAGCCGATATGCCCACAAAGCCGGTTGTGGAGGCAGAGCCTGGGGCCGCCGCCTCCCCCTCCGAGGGATCTTCAAGCGCGGATGCTGCCTAGCCAATGCCCCGCTTCGACCCGCCCTGTCTCGGCATAAGGACAATCCTAACTATGCCCTGGCGAATGCAAAAGCCTGGCTGCAGCAGCACGGCCAAAACCCCTCGAGTTATTCTCAGGAGCTGTCCCTCGCCGACTCCTCAGCGGTGATGTAATTCCCATCAACTTCAGGCGTTGGGACAGCCAGCCGGGGGGTTCTGGGTTGTTGCAAGAGCTCAAGACTGAAACCCCCTGTCCAGAGGCGCTTGCCCTCAGACCAATCCAAGTCCTAGGGTAAAGGGGCGAGCTCTTTGCACTTCTATGCCCACGGCTACCCTATTGGTGTCCTGTCCCGATCAAAAAGGCCTGGTAGCCAAGCTCTCCAACTTCATCTACAGCTACGACGGCAACATTCTTCACGCTGACCACCACACGGATCTCGAGGCAGGGTTGTTCCTAAGCCGCATCGAGTGGGATTTAGAAGGCTTTCGGCTAGAACGGTCGGAGATTGTTCCTGCCTTCTCCGGCATTGCCCGCGGGATCCAGGCCAACTGGGAGCTACATTTTTCCGATACGCGCCGGCGCATTGCGGTGTGGGTTAGCAAGCAACCCCACTGTCTGTTGGATCTCATCTGGCGGCAGAGGGCTGGGGAGCTGCCGGCGGAGATCCCTCTGATCATCAGCAACCACCCCGACTTGGAGCCGCTGGCCCGCTCTTTTGGCATCGACTACTACCACATCCCCGTTTCTCCAGAAAACAGAGCCGAGGCAGAGGCCCGACAACTTGCCTTGCTGCAGGAATATCGGATTGACTTGGTGGTGCTGGCCAAATACATGCAGGTCTTGAGTGGGTGGCTGCTCCGCCAGGCGCCCCCGGTGATCAACATTCACCACTCTACGCTGCCTGCTTTTGCCGGTGCTAACCCCTACCAGCGTGCACACCAGCGGGGCGTCAAGATCATCGGCGCCACTGCCCACTACGCCACCGAGGAGCTGGATGAAGGGCCAATCATCGAGCAGGACGTAGTGCGGGTGAGTCACCGCGACACGGTAGCTGACCTCATCCGCAAAGGCCGCGACGTGGAGCGCCTGGTCCTGGCCCGGGCCGTGCGCTATCACCTAGAAAATCGCGTCCTGGTGTACTGCAACAAAACGGTGGTGTTTGCCTAGGGAAACTGTCCCTTCCTCTTTGGGTGCAAAGGCCGAGCTCTGGAAAAGAAGCTGCTTTGCCAAACTGGAAAAAAGTCAGGCTAGAGGTGGGATTATGGCCTTTGATTGGTTTCGCCGTCGCTACACCGACTCCAAGGGTGAAGCAGAGTCCTCTCCCCAAAAGGCCGAGTCGGCAACTCCCCCAGCGGCAGAGCCGGCTGCCATGTCGCCAGAGGACTATTTGGCCTTTGCTAAAGCCGCCTATGCCAACCTAAAAGCGCGGGCTGCCGCCAAAGCTACTCAAGCAGAGGTTGTCTCCCCAGCCGCCCCAGAACCCCCTGCAAGCGAGGGATCCCAGCCCTCTGCTCCAGCAGCTACAGCACCTGAAGCCGCCTCTCCCTCATCGTCTCCTGAGCAGCCGGCTGCTGTCCCCTCCTTTTTTGATCTGGCTCCTCGCGCTGCCGAGCGCCTGCAGGCCCTAAAGGCAAGCGCCGTGGAGGAACCGGAGCCGATCCCTGCCAGCGTTGTTGCTCCTGCTGCCCCACCTCCAGAGTCGGCAGAGTCGGCGGCGGAAGAGCTGGTTTTCGACGAGGGCTTCCGCTGGTCAGCCGAGATCCTGGCGGCCCAAGGACGCAAGCCCGAAGAGATCTCCGTAGAAGAAATTTCCTGGCTGCAGAAGCTGCGGCGAAGTCTGGGCAAAACCCGCCTCAACCTGATCAACCAATTAAAGGCTCTAATGGGCCGGGGGCCTCTTGATCGGGAGGCGGTCGAAACCATTGAGACGATGCTGCTGCAGGCGGATGTGGGCGTTGAGGCCACCGAGCAGATCCTCCAGGCCCTGCAAAAACGCATGCGGGAGGAGGTGGTGCCTCCAGAGGAGGCGGTGAAGTACCTCAAGCAGCAGATGCGGCAGATGCTGACGGTAGGGGATCCCACCTTTGCGCCCCAGCGGGGCACGCTCAACATCTGGCTGATCGTGGGCGTGAATGGGGTGGGCAAGACCACCACCATCGGCAAAATTGCCCATGTGGCCCGCCAGTCCGGCTACCAGTGTCTAATTGCTGCTGCCGACACCTTCCGCGCTGCCGCCATAGAGCAGCTCAAGATCTGGGCAGAGCGGGCGGGGGTGGAGGTCATCGCCAACCCTTCCCCTAACGCTGACCCGGCCGCCGTGGTGTTTGATGCCATCACCGCCGCCAAGGCCAGAGGCACCGAGTTGCTCTTGGTAGATACAGCAGGCCGCCTGCAGAACAAGAAGAACCTGATGGAGGAGCTGGCCAAGATCCGCCGCATCATCGACAAGAAAGCTCCCGAAGCCAAGGTGGAAAGCCTCTTGGTTTTGGATGCTACCCAAGGGCAAAACGGCCTGCGCCAGGCCCAGGTGTTTGCCGAAGTGGCCAAGCTAACCGGCGTCATCCTCACCAAGCTGGACAGCACCGCCAAAGGAGGGATCGCCCTAGCTATTACCCAGCAGATGAACCTGCCTATCCGCTTTATTGGAGCTGGCGAGGGGTTGGAGGATCTAAGGCCTTTTTCCAGCTACGAGTTTGTGGAGGCTCTTCTTAGCGAATATTGAGCTCCTATTGGGTAAGGTGGTGGGGGGAGAGGAGATGGGTTTAGCCGCAAACGCTGCCAAGCCTCGCTCTCAAGTTTGGCTTTGGAGTGCGGTGGGGGTGGTGGCAGGCCTAGCCTGGGCAGGGGGGGCGCACCGCTGGATCCAAGCCGGCTTGGCGTTGGCTCTTGCCCAACCCGTTCAGCAGCCAGGAGCGCTGCAGGAGTTTGTGGTCACCTTGGCCGAGGTGCTGTCGGGGATGCTGGGCTTTACCCTCTCGGTGGTGGCCATTGTGGTGCAGTTGAGTGCTGATCGCTTCACCCCCAAAGTTACCGAGTTGTTTCTGCGGGAGAAGACCAATTTCTACCTCTTCTCGTTTTTGATTTTGGCGAATGTGGTCAGTTTGTGGAGCTCGGTGGCCCTGGGTTTCTACGAGGATCCCCAGCTCCTGATTGGGCTAAACCTACTGCTGGGTACGGCCTCGTTTTTGGTGCTCATCCCCTACTTCAGCTTTGTGTTTCACTTCCTACAGCCGACTTCGATTATTCGCCGCATTGAGCAGCAGGTGCAGCAGGCGATCTTGGGATCCCTTGCCTCCAAATCCTCACGATCCAGATTAGAACAGCGGCAGCCCTCTGCACTACAACCTTGCGCTGCCGCCCATCAGCGCTGCCTCTCGGCCTTGGATGAAATCAAAAGTATTGCCATCAGCGCCCTGCGCCAACGGGAGGAGGTCATCCTCCTGGAAGCCTTGGATAGCCTAAAGGCCCTGTGGATGTTCTATGCCCAGCACAAGGCGCACCTACCCCGCTCCTGGTTTCTCTGGACGCCAGCGCTGCGGCGAGATCCGGACTTTGCCTCAGTGGATGAGGGGCTGTTGCGCCAAGTCGAAGCGGAGGGATCCTGGCTGGAGCTGAAGATCCTGCGGCAGTATCAGGCCCTGTTTACTGAGGGCCTCAATGGCCTGCGGCAAGCAAGTACTCTGGTGGCCATTCACACGCGGGAGCTGGGGATCCGCGCCCTGCAAAGCCGGGAGCTCCGGCTGGTCGGCTGGGTGATCAAGTTCTTCAACACCTACTTGCGGGCGGTGATCAATGCGCGGGATATCCGCAGCGGCTACAACCTGCTCAAGCAGTACCGTTTGCTGGCCGAGGCCGCTTTGCGCCATCAGCAGTCGGCGTTGGTCTTGGAGATGGTCGGCCATTTTCGCTACTACAGCCTAGTGGCCTACAAGGCCGGCTTACTTTTCCTTTCTGAAACCTTTGGCTTTGACCTAGGGGTGCTGGCCCAACTCAGCTGCGCGCTGCAGTCAGAGACAACGGAGGCCATCCTACAAGTCCTGCTCCACCTGGACCAAGACCCGGAAAGCGAGCAGCAGGAAATGACCCTGCGCGGGATCCGGAAAACCCAGGCGCGGCTAGCAGCCTATTTCCTCAGCCGTGGGCGGGAGGATTTGGCCAGGCTGATCTATGAGGATATGCAACAGGAGCCTTTGGCCCGACTGCAGATCATCCGCCAGGAACTCTACTGCACTGCTTCTGAGTTTTGGGAGTTTACGGATCGGGCGGAGAACTTCTACTACCTGGAGCCTACCCTTCGACCCTATGCCGAGCAGTTTTTCAGCTGGTTTCAGGGACTAACCTCTCTGCCAGCCAGCCTGGAGGGCGTTCCTGGATCCCTGGAGCTTCCGTAAAAAGAAAAGGCCAGATCTCCTTCTGCAGAGTCTAGTCTGGTTAGAGCCGCCACTTGGTGCCGTTCCAGAGGGCTTGTTCATGCGTCCCTTCGGCAACCCCAACCGTTTGGGCAGTGCTCCTCGCCGGGGATCCCTGCCCCCAGCCAGCTCTTTTGTCCAGTTTCGCCGCGACCCGCATCTGTTTTCCTTTTGGGCTTTGAGCCTATTGATCGTGGGCCTGGCAGTGCCGCTGTTTGTGCTCTCGGGAGCGGATCCCAGTTTGGCTGGTTGTGACGAGAGCTTTTACGCCCAGATGGCTCGCGAGCTGCTGCGGGGAGGCAACTGGCTGGGGCCAACTTTTCTGGGAGAGCCTTTTTTTGAGAAGCCTCCCCTACTTACCTGGAGCGTGGCCCTCAGCTTTGCCCTTTATGGCGTAAACGAGTGGGCGGCGCGGCTGCCCGGGATCCTGGCGGCTTTGCTTTCCATCCCCCTCATCGGCTGGATTGGGCGGGCCTTTTTGCCAAGCCGGGCGGCCCTCTTGGGAATGGCAGTTTTGCCCCTGTGCTACCTCTGGGTGCAGCAGGGGCGGCTGGTGGGTCAGGATGTGCCTCTAACCTGCCTGGAGCTCCTGGGGATCCTAGGCATAGTGAACGGCATCCGCGGCCACCGGCGCTGGTTCTGGTTGGCGGGAGTGGCCTTTGGACTGGGCCTTTTGATGAAGAGCGCCATGATCCTGCTGCCGGCGGTGGCTTTGATCCCCTACCTGTGGCAGCAGCGGCGGCACTGGCTGGGATCTGCCCAATTTTGGCTGGCAATTGGCCTGGGCTTGGGGATCTTTGGCCTGTGGCTAGTGCCGGCTGTAGGGGTGCACGGCCCAAAGGTGCTAGCTGCTTTGGTGGGGAAGGTGTGGGATCTGGGGCAAGAACCCTTCCATGCCGATGCCACCGGCTGGTATTACTTTTGGCACATCCCGATCCATGGCTTCCCCTGGACGGTTTTGGCCTTGGTGGGAGGCTGGCTGCTGCTGCGGCAAAAGCCGGGATCCACCCTGCTGGTTTGGTCTTTCCCCCTGCTGTTGTTTTTGCTCTTGCAGCTCTATCCCACCAAAACGCCCTACTACACGGTACAGCTCTATCCCTGGCTAGCTCTCCTAGCGGGGGTGGTTCTGGATCAAGCTCTGCCATTTCCGCTCCGCTCCGCCTTGCCGGCAACAGTAGGACGAGGCTCTCGCCGCGACAGACCCCATGTGGCCCAGGTGCTCTCTTGGGGGCTGGCGGCGGTGGGAACCCTGCTTTTGGGTTTGGGGCTGGCCCTCAAGCGGGACGTCGAGGGACTGGGTCTGCTCCAACCCCACGCTTGGCCATTGATGGCGATCGGCCTGTTGTATCTGCTCTTGCCAGCGATCTGGAGCTGGCGGCGGGTGCTGCACTATGCCGGCGAACTCTGGGTGGGCACGCTTCTAGCTGCCAGCATCCTCACCATGGTCAGCATTGTTCTGCGGCCTGACTTCGGCAATTTCAATCCCGCCTTTGCCCAGATGGACTGGAAACAGATGCTGGGCTCTGCAGACCCTGATTTTCCCACGGTGGACATTGGCCGCAGCGGCCTAGCGGACGTCTGTCAGGCCCAGGCCCTTGCCTTCTACACCCCCAACCCAGGACGGTGGGTGGATAACCAGGCCCTGCAAGCAGGGAAACATGGGGATTACCTGTGGGTCTCTCCTGTCCAAGCTCAGCAGATATCGATCCAGAATCTGGGGCTGCAGCCTTTGGCCGAGGTGGAGGGCTGGCAACTGGTGCGCCGCTTGAAAGCGGGGTAGTGGAGGTGAACTCTGCTGCTAGCTGCAGGTCGTGGAAGCAGGCAGGTCACTTTGCCATGGGCAAGGTCGGATTCGAACCGACACGGTTTCCCGCCGCATTTTGAGTGCGGTGCGTCTACCAGTTCCGCCACTCGCCCAGCTAGATCCTCCATTATCGTACTGAAGGGACAGAGGCCCGTCAACTTTGCTGCCCCAACCCGGCTGACAACTGGGAGCCAACGGGATCCATGCCCCTAGAGACCTGTTGAGGTTGCTCTTACTTTCTTCGTGGGGAGAGGGCTCCTAGCCTTCTGATACTCGTCGCTCTTTTGGGGCATTCTAGGTCTAGAACTAGCGGTTTGCAAGGGATCCCCTATGATTCGACTTTTGGTGGCTGCTGCCGCGGTGCTGGTGGGCTTTCTGCTGGTCAACCGCCTCTACCGCAACCCCTTGAGCTCGGAGCCAAGGCCGGAACAGGCCAGTCCCGAGGCCGCCCAGCAAGGGATCCCGCAGGGAGGGCCGCTGCAGATCTACCAGTCGCGGGATCAACTGCAACAAACCCTCAACCAAGGAGCCACCGCTACCCAGCAGCAAGTGGAAGCCATTGAGCAGTCCTTGGGCAATTGAACTGGGGCTTGCGAAGAGAAAGCAGCCAGGACAGGAGGGTGGAAGGCTTGGGCAGATCTCCCAAACGCGCTAAAGTCGAGAATGCGGCAATTGCTATAGACAGTCCATGCGGATCCCTCCTGTTACTCCCGAGAAAGCCGACAAGCAACTGCAGAAGGTTTACGAAAGCCTGGAAAAAACCTACGGCACTGCCCTGAACCCCTTGCAGGTAATGGCCCACAAGCCTCAACTGATGCGGGCGGTGATGAACCTCTATGGGGCGCTGCACACGCAAAATCCCAACCTGCCTGAGGAGCTAAAAGAACTGATCAGCATCCGCATTGCCCAGATCAACGGCTGCCGCCACTACTGCCTGCCCTACCACACCCTGCAGGCGCAAAAACTGGGGGTCCCCCCAGCCAAAATTGCAGCGGTGGCGCAGGCCCGCACCAGCTCCCTCTACACTGAAGCTGAGAAGCTAGCCATCGAGTACGCCGAGCGCATGACCGTGCCCAGCATGGTGGTGACCGACAGCTTCTTTGCCCGCCTCAAAGCTATTTGGTCAGACGAAGATCTGGTGGAGCTCTCGGCCTGGATTGGCTTCATGAACTTCTGGACCAAGGTCATCGCCGCTTTGGATGTGCCTCTGGATCCCGTTTTTGCCGAGCAACTCCAGGCCTCCTAGCTGGCCGCTAGAAGTCTCCCCTAAGCCCAATCGTCTCGGGTGGTAAAGCTGCGGTCGTACACCTGGCCGAGGGCGTGGATTTGGCGAGTGCGGGCGAATAGATCTTCTTCGCTGAGGCCCCACCGCTCCAGGATCTGATCCAAATCTCGCTGTAGATCCCAGGCGCCGGGGAAACCATGGTAACGGATGCGCAGACGGGCCACTTCCGCCAGCGCCCAATCGGAGGGAGGGCCCTCCTGGGCCATCAGCTCGTTGAGGAGAGCTCGATCGATGTGGTATTGCGGGTGTTGCTGCTCGCGTCGAGAGGAGCCATTGGCAGAAGAACCGGTCATCGCCCTCCCTCCTTTTTCACCACTTTAGCCAAGGCCAATGGCGAGGATTGGGATCCTTGATGTCTAAAGCCATCGAGGAAAAGTGGGAAAGCCGCTATACTGCAATTGTTGCAGAGTATGAACCTCATTGCGGAGGTGGCGGCTATGCCCATGCCCATGATCGAGACCCGTACCGATCGGATGCTGCTCAACTTTGGGCCGCACCACCCTTCCATGCATGGGGTCTTGCGCCTGCTGGTCACCCTCGATGGTGAAAACATCGTCGACTGCGAGCCCGTGATTGGCTATCTGCACCGCGGCATGGAAAAAATTGCCGAAAACCGCACCGTGGTGCAATACCTGCCCTACGTCTCCCGCTGGGACTATGGGGCTGGCATGTTCAACGAGGCCATTACTGTCAACGCCGTCGAGAAGCTGGCCGGGATCAGCGTGCCCAAGCGGGCTAGCTACCTGCGGGTGATCATGCTGGAGCTAACCCGCATCACCAATCACCTACTTTGGTTTGGCCCTTTCTTGGCGGACTTGGGCGCCCAAACCCCCTTCCTCTACGCCATGCGGGAGCGGGAGTGGATTCTAGACCTGTTTGAAGCCGTCACCGGCATGCGCCTCATCAACAACAACTACTTCCGCGTCGGGGGCGTGGCGGTGGACTTGCCCTACGGCTGGACGGAAAAGTGTTTGGACTTTTGCGAGTACTTCCTGCCCAAAGTGGATGAGTACGAACGGTTGGTTACCGACAACCCCATCTTCCGGCGGCGGCTGGAAGGGGTGGGGGTCATTTCCAAGGAGGATGCCATCAACTGGGGCCTCTCTGGACCCATGCTGCGGGCCTGCGGCGTCAACTGGGATCTGCGCAAAGTAGACCACTACGAGTGCTACGACGACTTCGACTGGGAGGTGGCCGTTTACCCCGAAGGGGACTGCCTGGCCCGCTATCGGGTGCGCATGAAGGAGATGCGCGAGTCCTGCAAAATTGTCCAGCAGGCAGTGAAAGCCCTGCCCGGCGGCCCCTTTGAAAATCTGGAAGCCAAACGCATGCTGGAGGGGCCAAAGTCGGAGTGGAATCAACTGGACTACCAGTTCATCAGCAAGAAGCCCTCGGCCAACTTCAAGATCCCCAAAGGGGAGGCCTACGTGCGGGTGGAGAGCGCCAAAGGGGAGCTGGGGATTTACATTGTTGGCGACGACAATGTCTGTCCTTGGCGCTGGAAGATTCGTCCGCCTGGCTTTGTCAACCTCCAGGTGTTGCCTCAGCTGGTTCGCGGCATGAAGGTGGCCGATATGATTGCCATTCTGGGCAGCATCGACATCATCATGGGGGAGGTGGATCGCTAAGATACTCTAGGAAAGCGAGGACAAAGGCGATGGCCTGGGCGATCTTGGTTCTGCCGCTTTTAATTGTTGTAACCATTGCCGCAATTATTGGCCCCAAGCAATGGGCCAAGTACCAAGAAGAAAGGCGTCGCCGTGCCGAAGAGTTATCCGATGCCCGCCTCCAGGCCATCATTCAACAGGAGCTACGCCGCCGCCACCGCCCTCCCCAGTCGGATCCCAACGGCAAGACCTAATTAGCAGTATTTGCAATCCACTGTCTTTAGGGAGCTACTTGACTCCATGACCACTGCTGGCATCGACTTGCAGCACAGCTTTGAGATGGCCCTACAAAACTTGGGCCTAAGCCCAGGCGCTGCCCACGCTCTATGGGTACCTCTGCCCATGGTGCTCATGGTTCTCGCTGCCACCTTGGGAGTGATGGTCATGACCTGGCTGGAGCGCAAGATCTCGGCGGCGGCCCAACAGCGGATTGGCCCCAACATGGCTGGGCCCCACGGGGTACTGATCCCGATTGCCGATGGCATCAAGCTCTTAACGAAGGAAGATGTACTGCCCAGCCTAGCTGACCCAGTTTTGTTCACGCTGGGTCCCATCCTGGTTTTTCTGCCCGTCTTTCTGTGCTATCTGGTGGTTCCCTTCGGCCAGAATCTACTGATCTCCAACATCGCCATCGGCGTCCTTTTTCTGATCGCCACCTCCAGCGTGCAGCCCATTGGCTTGTTGATGTCCGGCTACGGCTCCAACAACAAGTATTCCCTGCTGGGGGGTCTGCGGGCGGCGGCCCAATCGATTAGCTACGAGCTGCCCTTGGCCCTGTCGGTGCTGGCGGTGGTGCTGATGAGCAACGGCCTAGACACCGTGGGGATCGTGGAGCAGCAAAGTGGCCTGGGGATCCTTAGTTGGAACGTCTGGCGGCAGCCGATTGGCTTTGTCATCTTCTTGATCTCGGCGCTGGCAGAGACGGAGCGGATTCCCTTTGACCTACCGGAGGCCGAGGAAGAGCTGGTGGCTGGCTACCACACCGAGTACTCCGGCATCAAGTTTGCCCTGTTTTATCTAGGCTCCTACGCCAACCTGCTGCTGGCTTCTCTAATCGCGGCAGTGCTGTACCTAGGGGGCTGGTCCTTCGTGGTGCCGGTGGAAGCTATTGCGGCGTGGATGGGGATCCCGCTAGACAATCCCTTTTTGCAGATTGCAGCCGCAGCCTTGGGCATTGTTATGACGATGGTCAAGGCCTTTATCTTTGTGTTTTTGGCTATCCTCTTGCGCTGGACCGTGCCGCGGGTGCGCATTGACCAGCTCTTGGACTTGGGGTGGAAGTTTTTGCTGCCCGTCTCGTTTGTCAATTTGCTGTTGACGGCAGCTTTGAAGCTGGCCTTCCCAACCTTTTTCGGGGGTTAATGAAAGTAGAAGCAGCAAGGGAGAGGAAATAGGTCATGACTTTTCTAAAGCGCGTTGGCGAATACGTAAGCGATGCCTTCAAGGCTGCTAAGTACATTGGTCAGGGGATGGGGGTCGTCTTCGACCACATGAACCGCCGGCCCGTGACTGTTCAGTACCCCTTTGAGAAGCTGATCCCCTCTGAGCGCTTTCGGGGACGTATCCATTTTGAGTTTGATAAATGCATCGCCTGTGAAATCTGTGTTCGGGTTTGCCCCATCGACCTGCCCGTGGTGGACTGGGTCTATAACGCCGAGCTGAAGAAAAAAGAGCTCTACAGCTACAGCATCGATTTTGGAGTGTGCATTTTCTGCGCCAACTGCGTAGAGTTTTGCCCCACCAATTGCCTCTCGGTTACCGAAGATTATGAGCTAGCCACCTACGACCGCCACGAGCTGAACTACCATCAGGTGGCGCTAGGTCGCCTGCCTTCCAAAGTAACAGAGGATCCAATGGTGACACCTCTACGGGAGTTTGCCTACCTGCCCAAGGGGGTGATCGATCCCCACGACCTGCCTACCGGATCCCAGCGAGCTGGCAAGCGACCGGAGGAGATTCTGGCGGAAATGAGAGCGGCCAAAGCTGCTGCAGATACCTAGGAACAGCGCCGGAACAATCTCACCTCAGTCGGGAGTTGGAGATGGCTTCGGAGCGGACGGGGGAGTCAGCACTGGGACAGGTCTAGCTGTCGGTATCGGCGTAGGCGCAGATCCA
>NZ_JANSJL010000087.1:0-10649 GCF_047502745.1 Synechococcus sp. F70.1 | reverse complement strand
GGGAGTCAGCACTGGGACAGGTCTAGCTGTCGGTATCGGCGTAGGCGCAGATCCACTGCCAACTCTCTCGGCAAAGTTGCCCTGGAAGTTGTTGCCAGCCAAGTAAGCGGCGGCTACTGCCTCCGGCGTGCCGGGAGCTACTTGAATGGCTACTCCCACGCCCTCGCCCCGAGCTAGGAAGGTATTTCCGGCAATGGTGCGGGCTTGCGTTCCTTGCAAAATGCGGATGCCAACGCTGCCAGCTATCCCGCCCACGCCGATCCGGTTGAATTGAATAGCTGGAGCCGATCCCGCTCCATCCAGTTGGATTCCAGTGGTGCCGCTGGTAACTGTTTGTTGCTGGCCTTGCAACGCCAAGCTAGCCGCGGCAGTGGGTGGATCCCCTTCGATTTGGTTGCTGCGGAAAACCCCGCCAGAGTTGTCGATGTAGCGAACTGCCAAAGCCCCCAGAGCTTGCAGACGGATCGCGTTGTTCTCAATGAGGGGGTTGCTCCCCGGCATAGTGCCACACCTACGCCCCCTACCTTGCTGACAATGACTGAGATGCTGGCGACGCGACCATTGCCCGAGATCTGGACACAGGGATCCAAAAATTGCCGGCAGAAGATCTGGGCCAATTGGTTGAAAGCTCCCTCCAAGACGGCGGCATCGCCGTTGACCAAGATGTTGGAGCTAGGGTTGTTGAGGGTGACCTTGCTCGGCTGAAAGGTGCCACCGTTGACCTGAATCTTTCCACCTTCCAACACGACCTCTACCCCTTGCAGGCTAGTTTGGCTGGCTACAACCACATCGAACAACCCCGCTAGGATCTCGTAGGCAGCAGAGCTGGTAATCCGAATCCGCCCGCCATTGGTGCCGTCACCTCCATCCAGGGCGAGGTTCTTCTCCAGTCTCTCCTTGCCCGCCCCCAAAATCTGGATCAGCACCTCTAGTCCTGCTGTGGCATTTTGCAGCCGCTGCGCTTCTGCAACGGCATCAGCCACCTTGGTAAAGGGGCCCCTGGCCGGATCCACTTGCAGGACGACAGATCCACTACCTGGCGACGGCAGAGGGGGAGAGTTGCCTGTGCCTCCTCTACAGCCGAAAGCGATCCCTGCCAACAGAGTCAGCAAAAGGGAACGAACTGGCCAGATAGATTGGGATACTTGGCTGTTTGTAGGACGAAGTCCTTCCATCGGTGGAAGATCCTTGGCAAGTTCCCATCAGTCAAGCCTATCAGAACTGAAGACACCCAGAGCCCCGATAGACCCCTGGGATCAATCTTCTCAAGCAGAGCCTCCTAAAGGGGATGGGATCTTGGCAGAGGGTCTGCAGTCAGTAGGGAAATTTGAAGTTCTAGCGTTGTCGGCCAACCACGACCACTTGCAAGCAGCCCAGAGCAGATGCTGAGCCGGTATATCCTAGGAACGGATCCAGATAAGTTACAGGTCAGCCATGTTCTCTTTCATTCGCCCGGTCGCGCGCAACAGCTGGCTGCCCGCTTAAGAGATCCTGGGGCTGCCCCGCTGCAACTCATCGATGTGCGAGAACCGGTAGAGCCAGAGCTAGCCAACCTCAGTGCCCTTGGCTTTAGTACCGAGAGTAGCGCGAGCGGATTCTGGCGGAGCTTGACCGAGATTGCTCAGCTCTCGTCCTCTGCACCCACAACATTAGCGTCGGCATCCACGCCTAGGCTCTTGAGGTAGATCCCAGCCTGCCCCTTATTGAGTTCTACAGCGTCAGGGATTCCACCTTTTGCTCCAACAACTGGGCTAGATCTTGCAAGAAGGCCGCAGCGTGGGCGCCGTAAATGACGCGGTGGTCGCAGGTGAGGTTAACCTGCATTTGGGAGCGAATGGCAATGGCTTTTTCCGGCGTAGCCACCACGGTGGGGCGAGCAGCGCCAATGGCCAAGATAGCCCCTTGGTTGGGGGGCAGGATGGCGTCGAAGCGATCCACCCCAAACATGCCCAGGTTGGAGAGGGTGAAGGTGCCACTGTTGTACTCTTCTGGCTGCAGTTGCTTGCGCCGCGCTCGCTCCACCAGCTCCTTCCAACGCCGTGAGAGTTCGTACAGGTCAACTCGGTTGGCTTGCTTGAGCACAGGGGTAATTAGGCCCCCATCCTCCATGGCCACCGCCACGGCAATGTTGATGTCCGCTTTGTAGTGGATCCCGTTTTCTGTGTAGCTGGCATTGAGGAGGGGGTGCTTTTCTAGAGTGAGGGCCACAGCTTTGACCAAAAGGGCCGTCAGCGTTACCCCCTTGGGCTTCACCTGTTGGTAAAGCTGATCCAAGCTGTCGGTTGTGATGGTGTAGCCGACGTGGAACACTGGCACACCCAGGCTGGCGTTCATGTTGTGCACCACCGCCGCCTGCAGGGTGCTCAAGGGAACCACTTCTCCCAAGGGCGCAGAGACAGGGGGAGGAGCAGCCGAGGAAAAAGCTGCCGCCGGAGCAGAGGCAGCCTGAGCTGCGGCCCGCTCCACATCTTCTGCTACGATGCGGCCCCCTGGGCCAGAGCCGCGCACAGTGCGCAGGTCAACCCCCAAGCTCTCTGCCAGTTTCTTTGCCCGTGGGGAAGCCAGGATCCGCTGGGATCCGGCCCCGTCGGAGCCAGTTGGGGGTGCGGAGGTGGAGATCGCTGCAGGGGCAGAGGCTGGCCGTTGCACTGGGGGGACAGAGGCTGCACTAGGCGTAGCTAGTGGCGCAGCACCCTTAGAGAGGGCCTTAGCTCTCTCTTGAGCCTCGGCCACCTCTGCTTCGGTTTCGGCAATGAGGGCAATGGGCGTGCCCACCGGCGCCGATTCCCCTGCCGGTACCAGGATGCTGGCCAGAATGCCGCTGTGGAAAGACTCCACATCCATGTCCGCCTTGTCCGACTCCACCACCAGGATGTTTTCCCCTTTCTCCACCCGGTCGCCGGGGTTTTTCAGCCAGGCAACGATCTTGCCCGTTTCCATGGTGGAGCTGAGGGCCGGCATGGAGAGTTCGTGGATCATGGCGGGGATGGCAACACAGCAGAGAAGATTGTAACCCAGCCAACGCGATCTCAGCGCAGCCCCCTGAGCCTATTGGGTACCATCGCCTTCCGCCTCAGCCACCACCAACAGAGTTTTCAGCAGGGAATCCGGGTTGAGGCTAATGGAGTCGATCCCTTGCTGCACTAGGAAGCGGGCAAAGTCAGGGTAGTCGCTGGGGGCCTGGCCACAGATGCCAATCTTGCGCCCGTGGCTTTTCACGGTCTGGATTACCTGGGCGATCATCCGCTTGACCGCCTCGTGGCGCTCGTCAAAAAGATGGGCCACCAGGGCGGAGTCGCGGTCCAACCCCAGGGTGAGCTGGGTGAGGTCGTTGGAGCCGATGGAAAAGCCGTCGAAGATCTGGCAGAACTCGTCGGCCAGGATGACATTGCTGGGCAGCTCGCACATGACGTACACCTGCAGGCCGTTTTCCCCTCGCACCAGGCCGTGGCGGGCCATCTCCTCCAGCACCTTGTGCCCTTCTTCGGGGGTGCGGCAGAAGGGAATCATCAAGATGACGTTGGTCAGGCCCATCTCGTCCCGCACCCGTTTCATGGCCCGGCACTCAAGGGCAAAGCCGTCGCGATAGCGGGGATCGGTGTAGCGGGAGGCCCCCCGCCAGCCAATCATGGGGTTTTCCTCGTGAGGCTCGTAGCGGGATCCGCCCAGCAGGTGGGCGTATTCGTTGCTCTTGAAGTCCGATAGCCGCACGATCACCGGCTTGGGGTAGAAGGCAGCGGCGATGGTGGCCACTCCCTGGGCCAGCTTGTCCACAAAGTACTCCGGCTTGTCAGAATACTGGGCGGTGAGCTCTGCCAGGCGCGGCTCCTCCTTGACCGCCTCCTCGTAGTGAACCAACGCTAGAGGGTGCACCTGGATGTGGTTGGCGATGATGAACTCCAGCCGCGCCAGACCCACGCCATCGCAAGGGATCTCGCTGAGGCCAAAGGCTTTTTCCGGGTTGCCCACGTTCATCATCAGTTGGGTGCGGGGGCGGGGCAGCTCCTCGAGGGGGATCTCTGTAACTTCATAGGACAGCAAGCCAGGATAGACGCGCCCTTCCTCCCCTTCGGCACAGGAGACGGTGATGGGATCGCCGGAGCGGAGTACTTGCGTGGCGTTGCCGCAGCCAACAATGGCCGGGATCCCCAGCTCGCGGGCGATGATGGCCGCATGGCAGGTGCGCCCCCCTTGGTTGGTGACGATGGCGCTGGCCTTTTTCATGATCGGCTCCCAGTCGGGATCTGTTTTCTCCGTCACCAGCACCTCGCCCGCTTGGAACTGATCCGAGCGGCGCACATCCAAAATGACCCGAGCTGTGCCCTGGCCAATGGCCTCCCCCACTGCTCGTCCCCGAACCAGGGGTTCTGGGCGCGCCTGTGGCTGCGTCAAGCGATAGGTCTTGAGGCGGTTGGCGGCTTTTTGGGACTGCACCGTCTCAGGGCGGGCCTGGACAATGAACAGCTCGCCCGTGATCCCATCTTTGGCCCACTCGATGTCCATGGGGGTGAAGCGGCCCCGCAGTGCCGAGTAGTGCTCTTCGATAAGGCAGGCCCAGCGAGCCAACTCCAGGATCTCGTCGTCCTTGAGGGCATATTGCCGGCGTAGGCTTTCGGGGACGGGTACGTTTTTGGTGAAACGGGATCCCTCCTCGTCGTAGACCAGCTTCAGGGCTTTGCTGCCCAGCTTGCGCGAGAGGATGGGCCGCAGCCCCTGCTTCAGGGTAGGCTTAAAGACCACGTATTCGTCGGGGTTGACGATCCCTTGCACCACGTTTTCCCCCAGGCCATAGGCCGCGGTGATCAGCACCGCATCTTTGAAGCCGGTTTCTGGGTCGATGGAGAACATCACCCCCGAACAGGCCAAGTCCGAGCGCACCATCTTCTGTACCCCCACCGAGAGGGCCACCTGAAAGTGGTCAAAGCCCTTGATCTGGCGGTAGGAGATGGCCCGGTCGGTAAACAGGCTGGCAAAGCAGCGGTGGCAGGCATTCAGCACCGCCTTTACTCCGTGCACGTTGAGGTAGGTCTCCTGCTGGCCGGCAAAGCTGGCGTCGGGCAGGTCTTCCGCCGTGGCGCTGGAGCGCACCGCCACATCGGTGTCAGGGCCGTAGCGCTCGCACAGCTTCTGGTAGGCTTCGGCAATGGCCTGCTCTAACTCCAGTGGGAAAGGTGTCTGCAGGATCAAGGTGCGGGCAGCTTTGCCCCGCTCGCGCAGGTTCCGCACATCCTCGATGTCCAGGTCCTTGAAGATCTCCCGCAGCTTCTCCTCGAGGCCGCCAGCGGCAATGAACTGGCGGTAGGCATGGGCGGTGGTGGCAAACCCCAGGGGCACGCGGATCCCTTTGGGGGCTAGCTGCTGCAGCATTTCTCCCAAGGAGGCGTTTTTCCCGCCTACCTGAGCAATATCCCGTAGGCCCACCTCTGTGAGAGACAAAACCAAGGGCGGCTCTGAGCCAAGCTGGCGTTGAGGGGGTTGCTGAAGCGGGGACCCCAGCGCTGCTCCATCCAACATGCCTTGCCTCCTTGTACCCAGCGGACCAACTGTGCAATAAGTGTTGCAACACTTGCGTGTAGCAAGAAACTTTCCCCAGCCAGAATCTGGACCGGCTTTAAGGGGCTATACTCCCACTGTACTGAGGGTTTTTCTCTGATTAAAATCCCAGCACAGCCCCCTAGAGAAACCTGAGAAGGAGACGACACAAAGCCAATCCTGCCAAGATCCTGCTGAGAAAGCTGACACAAATCTTCGACCTTTTTTACCTAATGCAAAAGTAACCGCTCTGCCACAATGTTTTCAAAGCAGCAGTTTGCGGAAACAGGGCAAATGGAAGACCCCAGAGATCCAGTGGCAGAAATTCGCCGGGTGACAGTGACGGAAAAACAGCAGGGCTTGCGGCTGGATCGCGGGTTGGCAGAACAACTGCCGGATCTGTCTCGCTCGCGCCTGCAGCAGCTCATCCGCCAGGGCCAGGTTTGGCTCAATGGTCAGCCCTGCCTGGATAAGGATCGCCCCCTGCAAGCGGGGGATCAGATCGAGGTGCGGATCCCGCCAGCCACCCCAACCTCGTTGCAGCCGGAACCGATCCCCTTGGACATCCTCTACGAAGACGAGGATCTCCTTGTCATCAACAAGCCGCGCGGCCTGGTGGTGCATCCTGCTCCCGGACACGCCAGCGGCACCCTGGTGCATGCGCTGCTGGCCCATGGTTCTCACCTTTCGGGGATCAACGGCGAACTGCGTCCGGGGATTGTCCATCGCCTGGACAAAGACACCACCGGCGCCCTGGTGATTGCCAAACACGATCAGGCTCACCAGCACCTGCAGGCCCAAATTCAAGCCAAAACTGCCCGGCGCATCTACCTGGGAGTGGTGTTCGGGCGTCCTGCCCAGAGCCAAGGCACTATCTCTGCCCCCATTGGGAGGCACCCGGTGGATCGGCAGAAGATGGCCGTCCTGCCCCCCGGCCAAGGGCGAGCAGCGGTAACCCACTGGCAGGTGCTGGAGCGCCTGGGCAACTACACCCTAATGCAGTTTGAGCTGGAGACCGGTCGCACCCATCAGATTCGGGTGCATGCCGCCCACCTGCACCTGCCCATTGTTGGGGATCCCCTCTACACCCGGAGCAAAACCAGCCCCGTCAAGCTAAGCGGCCAAGCTCTCCACGCCTGGAAGCTCTCCTTTGTTCACCCACGCACTGGCCAGCCACTGCAGTTTACCGCTCCCTTGCCAGAGGAGTTTGAGCGGCTGCTGCGGCAGTTGCGCAGCCAGGTTAGCTAAGGGAGAGGCAAGCAGGATTGCAAAAAGCTAGGGCACGGAGCTCGGCGTTCTTAAACAGAGGCTAACCCAGCTTTCACCAATCCACAACCTCCGTTCGGGGGCAAAAGTGCTTGACTAAAGGCAACTAGCCATTGTTGCGGATCCCTTTACATTTGCCGGCGTCGCTGAGGTTAGCCTTATGAGTTCCCTGAGCTCCCGTCGTTTTTTCCTGCAGTTGTTGATGTTTGGGGGTGGGGCAGCTGCCCTGGCCGCCTGTGGGGGCACCTCCAGTTCTTCTATCCCGCCGCTGGGAGAGCCGGGATTTCCCCAAGGGGTGTTTGCCGGGGATCCCACCCCCGAAGGGGCAGTGCTCTCGACGCGGGTGGTGCCGGCTAGCAGCGTGGATACGGTGGCGGTGACGCTGCAGGTGGCGGAAAATGCTGGGTTCAGCCCCATTCTGCAGCAGGTTTCCCTCACTGCCCGCCGCGTGGCCGGTCGCAACTACCGCACCGAGCCAGGCGACTACATTGTCCGCACCGTCGTCACCGGCCTAAGACCGGCGCAGCGCTATTTCTACCGTTTTGTTAGCGAGGGGTTTACCAGCCCCGTGGGCCAGTTCCGCACCCTGCCAGCTCCAGGCGATGGGCGGCCCATCCGCTTCTTGCACATCAGCTGCGCCAACGAGCCTCCTTTTCCCATCGGGGCGGCCCTGCTGGCAGAGGTCAACCGCGGCGACATCGATTTCATCGCCTTCAACGGCGACACCGTTTACGCGGATCGCTTCTGGCTGGGTCTGGATCCGATACCAACGCTTGAGTTTTACCGCAGCCTCTATCGGGATCAGCGGGATCCCAAATATGCCGGGCCGGAGTTTGCCCAGTTGTTCAGCCGCACGGCTTTTGTTTACAACTGGGACGACCACGAGGTGATCGACAACTACAGCGGCCAGAAGGCCCGCGGCGGTCGCGCCGTCCAGCTCAACGACGCCACCGGGCAAACCCGCGATGTGGAAGATCTTAGAGTGTTAGGCTACCAAGCCTTTTTTGAATACAGCCCCATGAACCCGAATTTGACGGATGTGCCGGGGGTGGATAGCCGGGATCGGCTGTTTCGCAGCTTCCGCTACGGGGCCAATGCCGAAGTCTTCATCCTCGACCTGCGCCAGTACCGCGACTTGGCTGCCGTGACCCCTATCCTGCCCATCTTGCCCCCCGGCCTGACTCGTCAGCGCTTTTTGGAGCTGGCCGGCATCCGCCTCACGCCCGAGCAGGAGACCCTTTTCTTCGGCCCGCCGGGATCCGAGCAAGCCCTGTTTAACCTGCTGCGCCGCACGCCGCGCACCCTCTTGGGAGAGCCGCAGAAGCAGTGGCTGTTCAGCGGCCTGCGCAACTCCACTGCCACCTACAAGTTCATCGTCAGCGAGTTTCCCATCACAGTGACCTATTTCCGCTCCAACGACGTGTGGGAGGGCTATTGGCTGGAGCGGCAGGAGGTGATCGACTTTATCGAGCAGAACAACATCCGCAACGTGGTGTTCCTAACCGGCAACAACCATGCTGGCTTCATCGGCCAGGTCAACCCCGGCAGCAGCAACCCCATTTGGGAAGTATGGACTGGCCCCACCGGACGGAGTGTTACCGCTTTAAGCATCGATGAAGAAGGGAATCGCCTAGGGATCCCCAACGCCAGCCGCCTCTACTACCGGATTGTGAATGGCTTTCTGGCCCCTGTGAACCCTGCCAATCCAGAGGTGAGCGGGATCCCTGGCGTAACAACGGGCAACCTGCGCTTCTTGGAGCTGGCAGTGCCTAACTACAACGTCATCGAAGTGTCCGGCAGCCGCTGCACCATTCAAATCAAAGGCCCCACCGGCAGTGTTCTGACCGATCCCCTGGGACGCCGCGGAGAACTGATTCTGCCCCAGTGAGGAGCTGGATAGCTCCGGCCTAGAAAAATAGAGGGCTTTAGGCAGATTTTATCCACCCTACTCTGATCGAAATCAAGGGATCCCCGCTCTGGTCGGGATCCCTTTTTTGCGATTTTCAACATGGGATCCTTAACGTGATCTGGATCATTCGGGAGAAACAGAGTTGGCTGCTAGAGTGTGGGTGTTGAGGGGGATCCCTGTAGCCAAATCCATTCTTTCTCCGTTCTTCAGTAAGGAGGGCATTCCTATGGCTTCGGTGCGGGGCTGGTTGATGGCAAGCCTGATAGGGGCAGCCGCGGTTGTCGGGGGTGCTGCCGCCTAGGCTCAGAGCCGTAGTTTATGGCTTTTTCATGGACAATCGACAGTAGTTACAGGCTACTTCTACCAAGGTGAAAACATCTGGGCGCAGTGCGATCGGGATTGCTTCGATGTGGATCTGGTGCTTTACGATGCCAGTGGTCAAGTGTTGGCTACAGACGAACTCTTGGACGATTTCCCCATTGTGCAAGCACCCTACGAGGGCAACTTTTCCGTCAAGGTGATTATGGCTAGCTGTCTCCACCCGCGTGGTTGCGCTGTGATTGTAGATTCGGACTACAGCTTCTAAAGGGGCGCCGGCTGTCCTTAACTTCGCCCCCACGGCTTGGAAAGCCAAGTCAGCAGCCTAGCCTGCTTTTTGGGTGGCTTCTTGCACTTTGGCGTGGGTAAACTTGCTTATGCCATGGACGGTCTTCTCCCAGTAGAAGGGCTTGGTAAAAAGCTGCCACAGGGCCATATAGGCTGCGATGGAGTGGAGCTGCCAATAGATGGGGTTGAGCAGGGCATAGAAGGCCAGATCGTAGTAGCCGCGTCGGAAGACAGCCACCAAGTTCAAGTAGATCCCGATGGCATTTCCTACCAGGAGATTGAACAAGCCTAGGTAGATCAGCCAACTGGGGAAAATGTTTTGCAGCCAATGAGCACGGGTGAGCAGCCAGTAGAAAAAGAGCAGCCACATAATGGGGCTGGTGAGGAAGGTGAAGAAGCTGCCCCCGATGAAAAATTGGTAGGCCAGCCAGTTTTTGAGGCCCAGTTTGCGCAACGAGCGCAGGGGGTGGCGGTTGTGGACTAGCCAAGTCTGCATGTAGCCCTTAATCCAGCGAGAGCGCTGCCGGATCCAGTTTTTGAGGGCGCAATTGGCCTCTTCGTAGGTGGTGGAGTTGATCACCCCTACCGTGTAGCCGTGCTGGCTGGCGCGGATGCCTAGATCGGCGTCTTCGGTAACGTTAAAGGGATCCCACCCCTGCAATTCCCGCAGGCGGTCGGTGCGGAAATGGTTGCTCGTGCCTCCCAGGGGGATGGGCATTTTCAGAGTTTCCAAGCCTGGCAGGAGGTAGTCAAACCAGTAGGAATACTCCAGCGTAAACATGCGGGTGAGGAAGTTCTCGTTGCGGTTGAAATAGTTGAGAGCAGCCTGGACGCAGACCAAGCTGGGATCCCCTTTTTTGAAGGCGATGATCGCTTTTTTGAGTTGGTCGGGGTCGGGGATATCTTCAGCGTCATAGATGGTGAGGTATTCGCCGCGAGCAAAGGCCAGCCCATAGTTGCAGGCTTTGGGCTTGGTCTTGGGCTTGCTATCTGGCACGATGAGTAGGCGCACGTAGCGGGGAGGCTTGGCGGCCCGAGCGGCTTCGATGGTGGCCTGGTCGTTTTCCTCCAGTAAGATGATCACATCCAAGCGCTCGTGGGGGTAGTCCAGCTTGGAGAGGGAGTTGATGAGAATTGGGATGACTTCTGGCTCTTTGTAGACCGGCACCAGGATAGTGTAGATGGGCAAAGTGCGGTCATCGAGGGCGGCCACTTCTTCATCGGTAATCTGGTGGAAGCGATCGGCGGATCCCACCAGGCTGAGCAGCAGTTTGAACAGGATCGAAGCGACGTAAAAAAGATTGATCAGCAGCACCAAAATGGTCAGAGTCGTCCA
>NZ_JANSJL010000086.1:0-1315 GCF_047502745.1 Synechococcus sp. F70.1 | reverse complement strand
TGTTCCTGGGTGAAGGTGGCATACTCAGCCTGGGCAGCTTTCACCTGTTGGATCAGAGCTTCCAGTTCCTCGAGGTTGGTGACAGGCATAGGTGGATCCTCCAAAATTACATCCATACAGGTTAAAAGTTGAGGCAACCGTTAGAAATTGCTGCAAGACTCCATGGGCCTGCTGACCGGCTAAGCGCCAACAGGCGCGGGAACCTGGATCTCAGTGGTCATTTTTGGGGGATGGGTAAGGGTGTTGTGGATGATGCACGCATCGACTGCCTTTTCCAACCCTTTTTGGTGTTTTTCGTCGAGCGGGATCCCACTTTTCACCCGAATGCAAATGTTGTCTAGGCGGGCAGGGTGCTCGACTTTATCTGCGGTAACAACCACTTCCAGCCCTTTGGGATCCAACTGCCGCGCTTCCAAATACTTGACGGCATAGAACCCCACACAAGCACCCAAAGAGGCCAAAAACCACTCCGGCGGCGTCATTCCCTGATCTTGGCCGTGGTTGTCCAAAGGCTGATCGCTGAGGATGCGATGGCCGCGGCTTTGGGCTTGAAATTGAACGCCATTTTGGTAGGTTACGCGCACTTCCACCGGGGATCCCTCCTCATTTTTGGAGCTACCAGAGTTGGCAAGCTGCTAGACTATTGGGTTCAACTAAGTTCAACTTAGCATTACCTTGGAGACAGCCTAAGGACTTTAGAGATGACTTTGGGATCAGGCTGGCTCAAGTCAGAATTGGCTCTAGTTTTGTTGCTGTCGCTCCAGCGATAAACTAAACTGCCACCAATCCCCGCTCGCGAAAGATCTGCAAAGCGTGGTTGATCTGTTCCGGGGTGGGCGGCTGAACATCGCTGAGGGTATAGGGCAATCCCAACTGCTGCCATTTGTATTCCCCCATCTTGTGAAAGGGCAAAACTTCCACCCGCTCCACGTTGGATAGGGTGGCTACAAACTCAGCCAATCCCTTAATGTTTTCCTCGGGATCCGTTAGTCCGGGAACGAGGACAAAACGAATCCAGGTGGGCTTGTGAATCTGATCCAAATAGCGAGCCAGATCGAGAGTGGGCTGCAGCGAAACGCCAGTAACTTTGCGATAGAGCTCCGGCAGATAGGACTTGATATCAAGGAGCACCAAATCCGTATGGGCCAAAACTGGCTTGGCCACTCCCAAGGGCGCGTAGCCGGAAGTGTCCAGCGCTGTGTGCAAGTCCAGCTCGTGGCAGCGGCGGAAAATCTCAGCCACAAAGGTGGGCTGCATTAGCGGTTCTCCCCCGCTGGCCGTTACTCCCCCGCCTTTGAGGTAGTAATTGCGGCAG
>NZ_JANSJL010000085.1:0-1367 GCF_047502745.1 Synechococcus sp. F70.1 | reverse complement strand
GGTCATGCCACAAAGTGGCTGATTGTCCAGTGAATCAAGGACTAGAGGAGAGCCCGCGGAGCTACCCAAATTCTGAACTGTTCTCAGCTATGCTGCTGCGTTAGCCGCTGCCAAAGCCGCAGAGGAATGCGCTCATGCGGGCACTGAAGAAGGCGAACCTGGGGCAAATCCTCTGGCAAGTAGTGCAAAGCCACCCGCGCTGTTGCCTCTAAGAGGCTGCACCGCCGCTGGGGATGCTGCTCGGCTTCCCCCAGATACACATCCAGCCAGCCGTCTTGCTCTCGGTAGCTAATCCGCAAAGCACAAGGAGAAGGCAGAAACTCTTTGCGGTAGAGCCGAAAGCCCTGCTCAGGACTCCATCCCAGCCACCACTGAGGCGCCAGTTGTCCCAAGGGCCGACACCATACGTCTGCCTGAACTTGCTGCCCTTCCATACCTGCCACTCTAAGCCTCTTCTCCGGCGGAGATCTAGCTGCAAATCTTTGCCAACTACCCTCTGGGCAGGAACTCTACCAGAACCTCCCGTGCTGATGCAAGTCTTTATCAAGGAGACCCCCAGCTAGCTGGGTAAGATATTGCAATTTAATCTCAATAGTGCTATGCTGTCACCCAGTTGGGTGTTCGTCTTCCTCTCTTGTCTTGGGCGAAGCAGGGGATCCCGCACCGGCGGAACCAGCCAAGGGATCCCTTTCCTCCTGGTCGAGGTTCTAGGCTGTTAACAGGGGCAGGGTTTTTTGAGGGGATTGGGGGGTGGGAGAAGTTCAGAGAGTTGCACCTCGTTCCTGTAGCCACTGGACAGCTAGCCTGTGCTGGCGTTTTTGCGCATAGGCTAAGGGAGTGTATCCATCTTGATTGCGAGGGTTTAGTTCGGCCCCATGCTCCAGCAAAAGCTCCAGCATCGGGACATGTCCTCCCCAGGCAGCCCAGTGCAGGGGCGTTGCTCCAAAGCGGCTGCGGGCATTGACGTTAGCCCCGTACAGGATCAGAAAGCGAGCAATACCTAGATGTCCTTGGGCCGCTGCCTCGTGTAAAGGGGTTCGCCCTGCTTCGTCGACTGCATCCACAGGGGCTCCTTTAGAAAGTAGGCGGGCCAGAGCACTTTTCCGACCCGTGGCCACAGCCCAGTGAAGAACCCTACAGACGTCTGCCCCTTGTTGAATCAGCAGGCTGATGACTTCTGCTCGATCGGCCAAGACAGCCCGATGCAGAGGAGTGTACCCATGGCGGTCTGGCAAGTTGATATCGCTGCCTGCTTTCAGAAGCCGCTCCACCACTTCCACCTGGCCGCTGGCGGCAGCCAAATGGAGTGGAGTTGCCCCTGTAGGATCCAGAGCGTGGACAGAAGCGCCATGGGCCAAGAGCAAATC
>NZ_JANSJL010000084.1:0-16786 GCF_047502745.1 Synechococcus sp. F70.1 | reverse complement strand
GGCTCCTGAGGTATTTGTCTTTGGTGCCATAACTTGGTAGATTCGTGAACAGGCGAATTCCGCTTCCCCGATGAGAGTTTTAGTTATTGGTGGTGACGGATACTGTGGCTGGGCAACGGCCCTGTACCTATCCAACAGGGGCTACGAGGTGGCCATCCTCGACTCGTATATCCGCCGGCTTTGGGATCTGCAACTGGGAGTTTCTAGTCTGACACCCATTGCCCAGCTTGAGCAGCGGGTGGATCGCTGGAAGGGGCTGACTGGCAAGGATATTCCCATCTTTGTTTGCGATGTTACTAACTACCAAGCCCTAATTTCCTGCATGCGCCGCTTTGAGCCAGAGGCTATTGTGCACTTTGGCGAGCAGCGCTCTGCTCCCTTCTCGATGATTAGCCGCGAACATGCGGTGATGACCCAGGTCAACAATGTGGTGGGCACCCTCAACATCCTCTATGCCATCAAGGAGGAATTTCCCGACTGCCACCTGGTGAAGCTGGGCACCATGGGTGAGTACGGCACTCCCAACATTGACATCGAGGAGGGATACATCACCATCGAGCACAACGGCCGCAAGGATACCCTGCCCTATCCCAAGCAGCCGGGATCCATGTACCACCTCTCCAAGGTCCATGACAGCCACAACATTCACTTTGCTTGCCGCGTCTGGGGCCTGCGGGCTACCGACCTGAACCAAGGGGTGGTGTATGGCGTGCTCACGGAAGAAACAGGCATGGACGAGGTGCTGATCAACCGCCTCGACTACGATGGCGTGTTTGGCACAGCCCTCAACCGCTTCTGTGTTCAGGCAGCAGTCGGCCATCCGCTAACAGTCTACGGCAAAGGGGGTCAAACGCGCGGCTTCTTGGATATTCGCGACACCGTGCGTTGTGTGGAGCTGGCCATCGCCAATCCTCCTGAGCCAGGCCAGTTCCGGGTGATGAACCAGTTCACTGAACAATTTAGTGTGGAGCAGCTAGCAGTGATGGTGCAAAAGGCTGCGGCTGCCATGGGCTTGAAGGTGGAAATCCAACACCTGGAGAACCCCCGCGTTGAGCTGGAAGAGCACTACTACAACGCCAAGAACACCAAGCTTCTAGATCTGGGCCTTCAGCCTCACTACCTGTCGGATTCGCTGCTGGATTCGCTGCTCAACTTCGCCCTCAAGTACAAGGACCGGGTGGATGTGCGGCAGATTCTACCTAAGGTGAAATGGAGAGGCTAGCCTTCTAGACAGGCCTGGGCTACACTTAGCCAGCCGCGGGCCAAGTTTTCCAGGTTATACCCCCCTTCTAGGCCAAAGACGGCCTTAGAGGTCACCTCTTTCAAGCAAAGACGGGTCATGCGACCAAAGTCTTCCGGCTCTAGCAGCATATCGGCCAAGGGATCCCCTTTGGCACAGTCAAAGCCGGCACTCACCAGCAGCAAATCGGGCTGAAAGGCTTTTAGGAAAGGCAGAACCTTCTCCTGCAAGGCTTTTTCGTAGGCCGACCAGTCGGATCCTGCAGGCAGAGGTACGTTGCAGAGGTTGCCGTGGATCCCGGTTTCCTCGGCCAGTCCTGTGCCGGGGTAGAGAGGAAACTGGTGGATGGAGGCATAGGCCAGTTGGGGATGGCGCTCCACCACCGCCTGGGTGCCGTTGCCGTGGTGTACGTCCCAATCAAAAATGGCTACCTGCCTGACCCCTGACTGCTCTAGTGCCCACAGGGCGGCGATGGCGGCGTTACTGAAGAGGCAAAACCCCATTGCCCGCTCCGGCTCAGCGTGATGCCCAGGCGGACGACACAGCACCAAAGCTGGCTGTCCTGTGGCCAAAGCCGAGGCCGCTGCAGCAATCCAGCCGCCCACTGCCCGCCGCGCTGCTTCAAAGCTGCCTGGGGAGACAACTGTATCGGCATCAAGGTAACCCCCACCTGCTGCCGCCAGCTCGGCCACCTGTTGGATATGCCGAGGCGAGTGGACCCGCTCCAGCTCCCCCAGCTCAGCCAAGGGGGGATCCCGCCACTCCAGTTGGTTGGCAAAAGGGGCCTTGCGCAGGGCTTTGGAAATAGCTTGCAGGCGGGCCGGGCGTTCCGGATGAAAGGGACCCGTATTGTGGCTAAGAAAAGTTTCAGAATAGTAAACGGGCAGCATTTAAGGCAGCGCCTTCGCAGTGTAGCTAACCCTCCTTCTACCCGTAGAACACCTCCGACATCGCTGCTCCCACGTAGGGATCTTCAAAAGAGTCCTGTTGCAGCTTCTGCTTGACCACATCCCGCACCACCGAGCGGAGCAACTCCAGTTCTGAGGCGCTAAGCTGGTCGCGGCTAGGGCATTCATCGGCAGCCAGCAACCTATAAGCAGGGGGAACCCGGTTGAGAATCTGCTGCAGCAGGGATTCCCGCTCCTTGGCGTCATGAAACACTTGCTGGTGGGGGTGCTCGGTGCAGAGTAAAGTTTCCAGTTCTGCCAATGCCAGGTACTCGATGATATTCACCAACATTTTTTCCATCAGAACTTCCCTCCTAAGAATCTCGGCCGCTTTTAAACAAGCATTAAACAAAGGGCGCTAGCTCCTACTTCTCCCCTGCTCTTGCCACTAGACTTTCCCCTAAAGGCTTGACATTCAAGCCAAAGTAAATCAACTCCCTCACTAGCAGGAAGCTGTCGTCAATTATTAACCTTGTGCTCCTGCTGGCATTACCGCCAGCGGGAAATTATCGGCGTTTTGGAAAGTGCAGAGTGGGAACTTTAACAAAGACTATAGAAACTCTTCTGCACCTGGAAACAAGGGTCTTACTACTCCTCGGCGTTTATGCTAGCACGCAACTATGTAAGAAACTGTGGAACTATTAAAAACTTTACGTGCTTCACATATTTCTTGACAGCCGACTAGGGAAAACCGGCAAAGCCCTAGTCTGAAAGGTCGACCCGCAGAGCTAGGGATCTAGCCGGCTAAAGGCAACTCAACCCGTTCGGCTTGGATCCAAAAAGACTCCAGGTCGTAGTACTCTCTTTCGTTTTGCATCATCACGTGGACGATGAGATCGGCGTAGTCAATGAGGATCCACGAGCCTGAGTCTTGACCTTCAATGCGCTGCGGTGTCCGTTGCCACTCCTCCCAAAGCCTTTCCTCAATTGCCTGGGCAATGGCGCGCACTTGCGTCAGCGAGTAGCCACTGACTAGAAGAAAGTAGTCTGCCAGTGTGGAAACCCGAGATACATCCAGCAGGACAATGTCGCCACCTTTTTTTTCTTCCGCTGCGCGAGCTGCACTCAGCGCCATGCGATAGACGGGATCCCTGGCACGGGTAGGCATGAGCTGTAGCAACTAAGACCCTCCTGAAACGACGGAAAGAACTGGAGACGCAGCCCTCTGGAAATCTTTTTGATCCAAAGGATGGAGCAGGAAATAATTGCGAGTCATGAGGGTGCGTGGATGAACCACCTGATTCCGGTTTAGCAAAAATCTCAGGCTTAGATCGCAAACCCCCACCACAGCTTTAGATAAATCTACAAAAGCCAGGCGCCGCAACTGCTCCAGCTCTGGGCTGCTGCCGCGGTTGGGTTCCAGAGCATCGGCTACAAAAACCACACAACTGAGCGGACCCATGCCGGGCTGGCCTAGGGTGTGGTTGGCGATGGCCGCCAAGATCTCCGCATCCTGCACCTGAAACTGTTCCCGCGCCAACAGGGAGCCCACCTCGGCGTGGAGGATGTGGGGCTCAGCCCGTTCAATCTCGTCTAGCTCCCGCTCCCGAGCTACCCGCTGCAACAGTTGCTCCGCCGGGAAAGACTTAGCTAAGTCGTGCATCAGACCTGCCCAAGCGGCTTTCTCCTCATCCAATCCGTAGTGAGCCGCCAGTTGCCGGGCCATTGCCTCGACTCCCAAGATGTGGCGCAGACGGGGAGGAGGCACCCGCTCCTGCAGCCAGGCCAACACCTCCTCGCGCCGCAAGGCTAGGCTAGTCATTTTGCAACTTCAACACTGCCATAAACGCCTCTTGGGGCACATCCACTGTTCCCAGTGCCTTCATGCGCTTTTTCCCTTCTTTTTGCTTTTCCAGCAGCTTGCGCTTGCGAGTTACGTCTCCCCCGTAGCACTTGGCCAAAACATTTTTGCGCAGCGCAGGGATAGTTTCGCGGGCAATGACGCGCGAGCCAATCGCCGCTTGGATGGGCACCTCAAACTGGTGGCGTGGGATCAGCTCGCGCAACTTAGCCACTAGAGACCGGCCCACCTGAAAGGCTTTGTCCCGATGCACAATCGTGGAGAGAGCGTCCACCGGCTCGCCATTGATGAGGATATCCAAGCGCACCAGATCGTCAGCCCGATAGCCCACCATTTGGTAGTCCATGCTGGCGTAGCCGCGGGTGCGAGATTTCAACTGGTCAAAAAAGTCAGTGATCACTTCCGCCAGAGGCAATTCGTACACCAGCGTCGTGCGGCCCTGAGCCAGATACCTCATATCCTTAAAGATGCCGCGCTTAGTCTCGCACAGCTCCATCACCGCGCCAACGAATTCCTCCGGCAAAATCATCTCCACGCGGACAATGGGCTCCTCAATGCTAAGGCGCTCGTTGGGAGGAGGCAGCTTGCTGGGGTTATCAACCCGGAGCACCGAGCCATTGTTGAGGGTAACTTGATAAACCACCGTTGGGGCTGTAATCACCAGGTCCAGGTCGTACTCCCGCTCTAGCCGCTCCTGAACCACCTCCATATGGAGGAGGCCCAAGAAACCACAGCGGAAGCCAAAGCCCATGGCAGGGGAGACTTCCGGCTCAAAGTGGAGAGCGGCATCGTTGAGCTTCAGCTTTTCCAAGGCCTCTTTGAGTTCGGCGTACTGATCCGAGTTGCTGGGAAAAAGTCCACAGAACACCATTGGCTTGGCTTCTTTGTAGCCGGGCAGAGGCTCAGGAGCCCTGCGATGAACGAGGGTGATGGTGTCCCCCACGCGGGCGTGCTCAACGCTTTTAATGGCAGCGGCAATGTAGCCCACTTCCCCGGCGTGGAGAGACTCAACCGGCTCTTGGTGGGGGCGCATCACTCCCAGCTCAGTAACCTCGTACTCCCGGCCAGAGGCCATGAAGCAAATCTTGTCCCCCCTTTTCACCTCCCCATCCACAATGCGCACATAGACAATCACACCCCGGTAGGGATCGTAGTAGCTATCGAAGATCAAAGCCCGCAAGGGATCCGCTACCGTATCCCGCGGCGGGGGTACCCGCTGCACAATAGCTTCGAGAATCTCTGAGATACCGAGGCCCACTTTGGCAGAGGCTAGGATCGCCCCGCTGCAGTCAAGGCCAATCACCTGCTCGATCTCGGCAATGACTCGCTCGGGGTCGGCGCTAGGCAAGTCAATTTTGTTAATGACGGGGATAATTTCCAGGTTGTTCTCCAAAGCCAGGTAAACATTGGCCAGGGTTTGGGCTTCCACACCTTGAGAAGCATCCACCACCAACAGCGCCCCTTCACAGGCAGCCAGCGAGCGGGAGACCTCGTAGGAAAAATCCACATGCCCTGGCGTATCGATGAGGTTGAGGACATAGTCCTGGCCGTCTTGGGCACGGTAGTTCATGCGGGCCGCCTGTAGCTTGATGGTGATGCCCCGCTCCCGCTCCAGTTCCATGCTGTCTAGAAGCTGCGGCTTCATCTCGCGGGCTGAGACGGTGCCGGTTGCCTCCAGCAGCCGGTCGGCAAGGGTAGACTTGCCGTGATCAATGTGGGCAATGATGGAAAAGTTGCGAATGCGGGAGACGGGGACGTCAGTCATAGAAACCAAGTCAGGGCAAAGATTTTTTACAATGCTAGCTTGTTTGTCCCTCTAGCTAAGCCAAGCTTATCCAGCAGTCGACCACCGTGGCCCGCACCCCTGGCGCAAGCAGGGCTTAGCCACCTGGGTGGGGGTGAAGGCTAGCTGACAAACCAGGGTTAAGGTTTGTTGCATAGTAGGTAGGTAGTAGGGTGCCCCTTCGCGCTACTTGGAGGCAGCCCTCTTGGCGCAAGGCTTGGGGTAGCGGGCCGTAATGACTCCCCTAGAAGAAGCGGCGGAAGCGGCGGCTAGGCTGCTGGTGTTTCGGGACATCTGCGCCCATCCCCTGGCCCTAGCCTGGCAGGAGCTCATTCAGCAGTTGATGAGCGGGGATCCCTTGCCCTGCTGGAGAGCCTATGGGCGTTGGTTTGAGCTTTTGGCCCAGCAGGGCTTGAGCTGGCGGGAGTGGCTGATCCGGGAGATCCGCTGGGCCGATAACCCTTTCTCGCGGGCGGCGCTGCAACCGCAAGGGATCCCGGCACCCCTTCTGCAAGCGGCCCGCCACGATCTCCGTTGCCTGCAAATCCTAGCCAATAGCCAGGAGACGATCGCCGAGCAAATGCAGGCGCTGGGCCTAGGGATCTCCTGGCCAGATGAAAACAGCAGCAGCTTTGGCTGGGATCCTCGCCCCTTGGCCGATTGGGGCCAGAGCCTAGAGGCCTTGATTGCCCACTACCGCCAAGCAGGGGTAGGGCTCTGTAGCCGCTATTGGGCCTTTCGCTGGGGGCCAGCAGGGCTAGAAGGGATCCCTGCTCCCGACTTGCCCGAATGGGAAGAGATTTACGGCTACGAACGGCAGAAACAGCAGCTGGCCGCCAACACCGAAGCGCTGCTGCGGGGGGATCCAGCTTTGCATGTGTTGCTCTACGGAGCGCGGGGCACCGGCAAGTCTTCGCTGGTGAAGGCGTTGTTGCGCCGCTACGGCCCGCAGGGACTGCGCCTACTGGAGCTAAGACCCAGAGACTTGATGCAGTTGCCGGAGATCTTGGCGGAGCTGCGACAGCAGGCGCTGCCCTTTGTCTTATTTGTAGACGATCTCTCCTTTGAGGCGGACGAAACCGAGTTTAAGCAGCTCAAGGTGCTCTTGGAGGGAGATCTTGTTCCACCGCCGCCCAATGTGCGCCTCTATGCCACCAGCAACCGCCGCCACCTTATCCGCGAGTTTTTTGGCGATCGTCCCAACCCCCAAGATCAAGAGATCCACGCCTGGGATACGGTGCAGGAAAAGCTGTCGCTGCGGGATCGCTTTGGCCTTACCCTTACCTTTGCCCCTTTTAGCCAAGCCGACTATCTGGCTACGGTGGAACACTTGGCGCAGCGGCTGGGCCTCTCTCAGCCTTTAGATACCTTGCGCCGCCAAGCGCTGATCTGGGCTCAGCAGCAGAACGGCTTCTCCGGTCGCACCGCCCGCCAGTTTTTGCAGGCCCTGCAGGCCGGCCTGGTGGAAGTTGGATAGCCGCAAGCCGGTGGAGTTTTCCGTTGTAGAGAAGAGCCAGGCTACAGCAGCCACTCGCAGGCCCGCTCTCCCACCCCTTGCAAATTCAGAGGAATGGCCACCGCCTTGCCTATGCGAGGTTTCTGGCGGGTAGCCTCAATTTCTCGCCGCACCGTTTCCCACACACCCCAAGCCTGCAGATGGGCCATCACCGACTCCAGGCGAGCCAGATACTCGGCTTCCGTCAAGGGGAAAGAGGGCTGCTCTAGGTAGCGCCACATCACCAACAACACCACCCTACCCCCCAAGCGGCGCAGCTGCACGTCGTAGGAGCAGCCCCACTTCTCCCGCAGCAAAGCTTGCAACTCGGATCCCGTCATAGGTTGGCTTGGATGCATCGGCCTCCCCCTCGAGCTGCTCCTAGCTTTGCATTTCTTAATGAAATTGGCTAGGGGGCTCGGTTAGGATGGTGTCGTTTGTCAACGAACGTTAAAACTTCTCAGGCTTTCCTGACCATTATGACCGAAGCGATGAGCAACTTTGAGGCGCCCCCCATGAGCCGGCGGGTTCTCTTGAACGCCCTTCTCAGCGGCTCGGTGGGGGTGGTGGTCGTGGGTGCCCTCTACCCGGTGGTGAAGTATTTCATTCCTCCCTCTGCCGGTGGGACAGGGGAGGGGGTAATTGCCCAAGATGCCCTCGGCAGGCCAATTCGCGTCAGCGAGCTGCTAGCTACCCACGCGGCTACGGACCGCGTCCTGGCCCAGGGCTTGAAGGGAGATCCCACCTACATCGTGATCGACAATGGAGCGGTGGCTAACTACGGCCTCAACGCCGTCTGCACCCACCTCGGCTGCGTGGTGCCCTGGAATGCAGGAGAAAACCTCTTCAAGTGCCCCTGTCACGGATCCCAATACGCAGCCAATGGCAAGGTCATCCGGGGGCCGGCTCCCCGTTCGTTGGAGCTAGTCAGCGTCACGGTGGACGGCGACAACATTCGCTTTAGCCCTTGGCAGGGCCCCGATTTCCGCGAGGCCTAAACGCGCCATTGCAGGGCTGGCGGTGGCAAGAGGAAAGCCTGAAGAGGGCACGGCGTTGGTCTTAGCCAGAGCGTCCACAGGCTGTCGAGGAGAGGGCGCAAAAAGCTTTTGCAGATTGGAATTGCAATTTTGAGTTGAGCTTATGAAGCGAATTTTTTTCTTGGCCTTGTGCGCGCTGCTGCTAATGGTCGTAGCATCTCCGCCAGCAGCAGCCTACCCCTACTATGCCCAGATGGCCTACGATAACCCCCGCGAGGCAACGGGGAAAATTGTCTGCGCCAACTGCCACCTGAACGCCATGCCTGTCCGGGCTGAAGTGCCGCAGGCGGTTACCCCCGGTCAGGTGTTCACCATTAAAGTTGGAATTCCCTACGACCTAAGCAAGCAGCAGGTGCTAGCAGATGGCAGCAAGGGCGGCTTGAATGTTGGCGCGGTGGTGATCTTGCCAGAGGGCTTCCGCCTGGCCACCGAGGAGGAAATGACAGAAAAGCAGCGGCAGGAGACCGCTGAGACCTACATCACTCCCTACAGTGACCAGAAGCCCAACATCCTCCTGGTGGGGCCGTTGCCCGGTGAGCAGCACCAGGAAATCGTCTTCCCGGTGGTAGCCCCTGACCCGAAAGAGGATCCCTCAGTGGCTTTCATGAAATATCGGGTTTACATTGGCGCCAACCGGGGCCGTGGCCAGATCAACCCCGATGGCAGCCTCAGCAACAACAACGTCTTCCGCGCTCCCGCCACCGGCCGCCTGACCAGCATCGCCACTATCGAGTCGGATCTTAGCGACCTGCCGGCAGAGCTGGCCGCCCTGGTGCCACCCGAATACGAGTTGCCGGGCACGCGAGTGCTCAGCTTCGAAACTGAGAACGGTATCCAGCATCTGGTGGTGCCGCCGGGGCCGGAGTTGGTGGTTAACATTGGCGACAGCGTCAAAGAAGGGGATCCGGTTACCAACAACCCCAACGTGGGCGGCTTTGGCCAAGTGGAGCGGGATCTGGTGCTGCAGAGCCCGGATCGGGTGAAGTGGATGGTGGCCTTCCTGGCGGCAGTGGCTATCACTCAGCTCCTCTTGGTACTCAAGAAAAAGCAAGTGGAACTTATTCAGGCGGCAGAACTTTTGGGCTAGCCCCACTCTTCCCATCATTCCCAGCACCCCGGAACCAGCCGGGGTGTTTTTTCTTAAGGAATCCTCAGCTCTCCCACCATCACCAGCACTGCCTGCCCGGCAATCTCCACCCGAGCGCCGAGATAGCGACACCAGAGCTCACCCCCCCGCGTCGAGAGCTGCCGCACCCTGAGCTCAGTTCGACCCAGCCGCTTCGACCAATAAGGCGCCAACAGACACTGGGCAGAGCCGGTTACGGGATCCTCCGGAATCCCCAAGCGGGGGGCGAAAACGCGGCAAACAAAATCCGCTCCCTCCTCTGAATCTGCTCCGCCAGCGGTGACGATTAACCCGGAGACAGGGAGCGCCTCCACCTGAGCCCAATTCGGCTGGACTTGCCGCACCTGCTGCGCCGAAGCCAGCACCGCTACCCCCATGCTGCCGCGGTACAACTCTAGAGGAGGGATCCCCAAGGCCGCCGCCACCTGTTCTTGCGCTTCCAGCCAAGGTTGGGGAGTCTGGGAGGGGAAATCCATCGCTAGCCGCTTTCCTTGCTGCCGCACCAACACCTGGCCACTGCGGGTGGAGAAGGCCACCTCCTGAGCTTCTGGGTGAACTTCGCTCAAGAGCACATGGGCAGCAGCTAGGGTGGCGTGCCCACAGAGATCCACTTCCGTTGTGGGGGTAAACCAGCGCAGGCTGTAGTGGGGGAGGCCATCCCAGGATCCCTGGGGCAGCAAAAAAGCTGTTTCCGACAGATTGTTCTCTGCCGCAATTGCCTGCAACAGCTCCTGCGGCAGCTCCTGGGACAGCAAGCAAACCGCTGCCGGATTGCCCCTAAAGGGCACTGCCGTAAAGGCATCCACCTGAAACAAGGGAATTCGCACCGCCTCTCCTCCCCCAAAGGGCGCAGAGGAAGTCGGGAGATCCACACCCAACCGCCTCGTCTGTCGTTGCAGCTATTGTCAGGCTGCAGAGCTGACTGATAAACTAGCACTCGGAAGCCGAGAGTGCTAAAGCCTCAATGGATGCAAGTTTAGTTGACTCCTCAATCACCCTTTGACTTCCTGCCATAGGCATCACGGAGGACACTTGGTATGGCTGCAGTAACGCTGAACGTCTCTACGCTGAAACCGCTGGGCGACCGTGTGCTGGTGAAAGTTGCCCAGCAGGATGAGAAAACCGCAGGCGGGATCTTTTTGCCTGACACTGCCAAAGAGAAACCCCAAGTAGGGGAAGTGGTTGCGGTCGGTCCTGGCAAGCGCAATGACGATGGCAAGGTTATTCCAATAGAGCTGAAAGTAGGCGACAGAGTACTCTACTCCAAGTACGCCGGCACGGAGGTGAAGCTGGGTACCGAGGAGTATGTGCTGCTAGCTGAGCGGGACATCCTCGCCATTGTTCAGTAGTTCTAGCAAGAGGCGGCAAGTGCTGTAAAAGAGACCAACTGCTGCTAGCTTCTAGCTTATCCTTCGTTGGCTGACCGTTGGAGGTTGACTATGGCTAAGTCGATTATTTTCAGCGAAGAAGCCCGTCGCGCTCTTGAACACGGCATGGACATTTTGGCAGAGGCCGTAGCCGTTACCCTTGGCCCCAAAGGGCGCAACGTGGTGCTGGAGAAAAAATTTGGCGCACCCCAGATTGTCAACGATGGGGTAACCATTGCCAAAGAAATTGAGCTGGAAGACCACATTGAAAACACGGGAGTTTCTCTCATCCGTCAAGCTGCCTCTAAAACCAACGACATCGCTGGCGACGGCACCACTACAGCTACGGTCTTGGCCCACGCCATGGTGAAAGAAGGGCTCAAGAACGTGGCTGCTGGCGCCAACCCCATTGCCCTCAAGCGCGGCATTGACAAGGCGGTGAAGTTCCTAGTGGACAAAATTGCTGAACATGCCCGCCCAGTAGAAGACTCCAAAGCCATTGCCCAGGTGGCGGCCATTTCCGCTGGCAACGATGAGGAAGTGGGCCGCATGATTGCCGAGGCCATGGAAAAAGTGGGCCGCGAGGGGGTGATCTCCCTAGAAGAAGGCAAGTCCATGACCACCGAGCTGGAAGTGACGGAGGGGATGCGCTTTGACAAAGGCTACATCTCCCCCTACTTCGTCACTGACACGGAGCGGATGGAGGCGGTTCTGGAGAACCCCTACGTCCTAATCACCGACAAGAAGATTACCCTGGTGCAAGACCTGGTGCCGGTTCTGGAGCAAGTGGCCCGCGCCGGTCGTCCGCTGCTGATCATCGCCGAAGACATTGAGAAGGAAGCCCTGGCCACCTTGGTGGTGAACAAGCTGCGGGGCGTGCTGAGCGTGGTGGCGGTGAAAGCGCCCGGCTTTGGGGATCGCCGCAAGGCCATGCTGGAGGACATCGCCATCCTCACCGGCGGCGAAGTGATTAGCGAGGAGCGCGGCCTGAAGCTGGAGAATGCACGTCTTGAGTCCTTTGGCTCGGCTCGCCGCGTCACGGTAACCAAAGACCACACCACCATCGTGGCGGAGGGCAATGAAGCGGCGGTGAAAGCCCGTTGCGAGCAAATCCGTCGCCAAATTGAAGAGACCGACTCCACCTACGACAAAGAAAAACTGCAAGAGCGCCTGGCCAAGCTAGCTGGCGGTGTGGCGGTGATTAAAGTGGGCGCGGCCACCGAAACGGAAATGAAGGATCGCAAGCTGCGCCTGGAAGATGCCATCAACGCCACCAAGGCGGCGGTAGAAGAGGGGATCGTCCCCGGCGGCGGCACCACTCTGGCCCACCTGATTCCGGTGGTTACGGAGTGGGCGCAGGCCAACCTGTCTGGCGATGAGCTGGTGGGAGCTATGCTGGTGGCCCGTGCTCTGGGCGCTCCGCTGCGCCGCATTGCCGAGAACGCCGGCCAGAACGGCTCGATTGTGCTGGAGCGGGTGAAAGAGAAGCCCTTCACGGTGGGTTACGATGCCCAGAACGACGCCTATGTGGATATGTTCGAAGCGGGTATCGTTGACCCAGCCAAAGTCACCCGCTCTGCCCTGCAAAACGCTGCCTCGATTGCCGGCATGGTGCTCACCACCGAAGCTATTGTGGTGGACAAGCCCGAGCCCAAGAACAACAAGCCAGCTGGCGGTGGCGGCGGCGCGGATGACTACGACTACTAATCCCCTGGCACGAAGAGGCAACGGCTTCTCCAGGTAGCAGAGAGTCTGCTGCCTTGCCGGGGTAGAGTTGACTGCCTGAAATAATCTTTCGGGATCCCAGGTGGGATCCCTTTTCCTTATCCCAGGGGGCGCAGAGGAGAAGGCGGCGTGGCACGGTTAGTCTGCATTGGCCTAGATCTGGCCTGGTCAGCCCGCAACCCTTCGGGGGTGGCGACGCTGGAGGTGGAGATTCTGGATCCCGCCATTCAAAACCTGACAGGCTACCTCCTGGACAGCCGCCTCCTGGGGACCAATGAGGAAATTGTGGACTACATCCAAGCCCAAGCTAGAGGGGATCCCTGCCTGGTGGCAGTGGATGCCCCCTTGCGCGTTCCTAACTTGAGGGGCCAGCGGCAGGCAGAAGCCGAACTCAACCGTGTGTTTCGACCCTACGCTGCCGGCGCCCACCCCGCCAACCGCCGGCTTCTGGAAAGAAATGGTCAGGTGCGAGGAGAAGCGCTGGTGCAAGCCCTCGCCCGCTATGGCTTTCAGGAGCAGGCCAGCATCGAGCAGGGGCGCTTGGCCCGTCAAGTTACTGAAGTCTTCCCCCACAGTGCCATCGTGAGCCTGTTTGGCCTTAGCCGCAGCCTCCCCTACAAGGCGCGTCCCCGCCGCAGCTGGCAGGAGCAAGAACAGGCCTGGCGGCTGTACCAGCAACATCTGCGCGCCTTGGCCAGCACCGATCCCTCTCTGCAGGGCCACGAGCCCCTGCTCCAAGTGGAGGTGGGATCCCTCAGGGGCCGCCAGCTCAAAAACTACGAAGACCAAGTCGATGCCTTGATGTGCGCCTACATTGCCCTCTACGGCTTCCGCTGGGGATCCCAGCGCTGCCACAGCTTCGGAAGTCTGCAGGAAGGGCACATCTTCACACCCTTGCCCAAGAAGCCAGTTGACTCCAAAACTTTCTCTGGCTTTAGAGACCTCCTTGGCGGCATGATTAATTAAGGGATCCTCTTGCTAAAGAGGAAAGAAATGAACGTCCAACTGGGCCGCAATCGACAGGCAAGACGGGCTTACGGACTGGATGAGATTGCGCTGGTGCCGGGCAGGCGAACCCTGGATCCCAGCCTGGTGGATACCCACTTCACTATAGGAGGGATCCAACGACCCATCCCCATCATTGCCAGCGCCATGGATGGCGTGGTGGATGTCAAGATGGCGATTTTGCTCTCCAAGCTGGGGGCTTTTGGAGTGCTGAACCTAGACGGGATCCAAACTCGCTACGCGGATCCCGACGAGGTGCTGGAGCAGATTGCCGCAGTTGGCAAAGACGAGTTCGTCCCCCTGATGCAGCGCCTCTACAGCGAGCCGGTCAAGCCAGAGCTAATCCAAGAGCGCATTCGCCAGATCAAAGCTGCCGGCGCCATTGCTGCCGCTAGCTGTGTGCCCGCCCACGCTGCCCAATACGGTCCCCTGGTCGCGGAAGCGGGGGGGGATCTGTTTTTCGTCCAGGCCACTGTGGTTTCCGTCCACCACAAGGTGCCTGAGGGCATGCAAAAGCTCGATTTGGCCCAGTTCTGCCGCTCTATGCCCATTCCCGTAGTGGTGGGCAACTGCGTCACCTACGAGGTGGCCCTAGAGCTAATGCAAGCAGGAGCAGCGGGGGTCCTGGTGGGCATCGGCCCGGGGGCCGCTTGCACCTCCCGCGGCGTGCTGGGGGTGGGGGTGCCACAGGCTACCGCGATTGCCGACTGTGCTGCCGCCCGCGACCAGTTCCTGGCCGAAACCGGCACCTACGTTCCCATCATCGCCGACGGCGGCCTGGTGACCGGGGGTGACATTTGCAAAGCCATTGCCTGTGGGGCCGATGCAGTGATGATCGGATCCCCTTTGGCCCGTGCCCAAGAGGCGCCCGGTCGCGGCTTTCACTGGGGTATGGCCACTCCTAGCCCCGTCTTGCCCCGCGGCACCCGCATCCGCGTGGGATGCACCGGCACCCTGGAAGAAATCTTGTGCGGCCCCGCCCGCCTCGATGACGGCACCCACAACCTCTGGGGTGCTCTGCGCACCAGCATGGCCACCCTGGGCGCTGCCAACCTCAAGGAAATGCAGCAGGTGGAGATCTGCATTGCCCCTTCCCTGCTCACCGAGGGCAAGGTGTACCAGAAAGCCCAGAGCCTGGGCATGGGGAGATAGCGCCCGCCAATGCTAAACTCAGTAGCCGGGATCCCCAAGGGCGGTTAGCTCAGCGGTAGAGCGCCTGCCTTACAAGCAGGATGTCACTGGTTCGAGTCCGGTACCGCCCATCCCCATCCAGGCTGGCAGCTTGGGGGATACACCCGCTAGCCAGGGCCGGATCCCTGGGGTAGAGTAATGGGTGTGGAGCCTGAATTATCTAGCCCTGGGGATCTCGCATTGAGTCTGGCTCAAAAAGTGTGTAAAGTGGTAGACGGTATGGACTGGGGCTGTACTATGTTGTTCTTCTAAAGTCCGCAATTGTCAGGCTCGCTCTCGAGGTAGACGGCCTGTTACTTCTAGAAGGCACTGCTACAGCCAAGACAGGTGTGAGGACAAAGAATAAGGAGAGAAACATGCCCGCAAAACACGCGAACTACTGGAAAACGCTGCTGGCTGGGACTCTAGGTGCAGCGGCAGTCTTGACCCCTGGAGTGGCCTATGCCCAAGCGACGGGGCCGGTCACCTCCATCTCTGAACTTTCGGATGTGCAGCCTACTGACTGGGCTTTCCAGGCGCTGCAATCTCTGGTCGAGCGTTACGGCTGTATTGCCGGCTACCCCGACCGCACCTTCCGCGGCAACCGGGCCATGACCCGCTATGAGTTTGCCGCTGGGATGAACGCCTGCTTGGATCGCATCAACGAGCTGATCGCTGCTGGGCTGGCCGACAAGGTTTCCAAAGAGGACTTGGCTACGCTGCAGCGGCTGCAGGAGGAGTTTGCGGCTGAGCTGGCGGCTCTACGGGGGCGGGTAGAGGCAGCAGAGGCCGATATTAACGACCTCAAAGGCAAGGTCTTCAACCCGGTTACCAAGTTGAATGCCGAGGTGATTACGGCTATTCTGGGCAGCGCCCTGACAGAGGATCGGGTTGTTGGGGGAAGGGTTGTGGCTGAGCAGGACCAAGCCAACATTACCCTGCCCTATCGGGTGCGGCTGAACTTCGACGCCTCCTTTGCTGGCCGCGACCGTTTGCGCATCCGCCTGCAGGCTCGCGATGCGGTAACCGCCTTCTTCTCTGGGGATCCAGGCGTTGGCTTTGGCGGTGGTGGCGGTGGCACTTTCACCCTGGCCCAGTTGGTCTATCAGTTCCCTGCCTTTAACCGCGCTGCCACCATCTACGCCGGCATCACGGGCACAGGGGTGTCCAGCGTCCTTCAATACAGCGTTCCCTTCGATGCCCTTTCTGACTTTGCCGACCTTCCCAACTCCACGGGAGATGTGCCTAGTGGAACGCTGTTTGGCTTCCGCTCTCGTCTCAGCGACCAGCTTCGCTTAGCCTACGCCTACAGCACTCGCGGCGCCCAGGCCTTAGGCAGAGGCTTTGGTGACAGCGGTTTGACGGGCAACGACAGCGCTCACACGGTGGAGCTGGGCTTTTTGCCTACAAAAGAGCTGGAGTTCTACCTGCAGTTTGCTACCACCTATCTGCAGGATGCTACAAAAGGCCCCAGCTTCTTGGCCACCGGCAGTAACCTCTTCCGAGGGCCGCTGCGCCGGACTGAGGTAACCACCTCTGCGCGGGTCAATGCCTTTACGGTGGCCGCTAAGTGGGATGTAAGTCCACGGATTACGGTGTCCGGCTGGTTCACCGCTGGCAATGTCGATTACAACCTGCCTAATGTGGTACCAGCTGGCACTATCGATCCAGGTGACGAAAGCTTCAACGGCTGGCTGTTTGGCTTTGTCTTCCCGGATCTGTTCGTGGAGGGTGCCAAAGGTGGTGTGGTCTTCGGCCAGCCAATCGTGACCACTGACAACGACGGAGTGTGGGATACCCGCCCCTTCGTAGTGGACGTCTACTACAGCTTCCCGGTCAATGAGTACATTACCTTGACACCTGCTGCCTATTTTGTAAGCAACCCCAACGGCGGCAGGCCAGGAGACAACGACCCAACCATTGGTGTGGGCGCTCTGCGGGCAGTGTTTACCTTCTAACCCCTTGCTGTCCTGCCTAGGTTAAAAACAACTTAGGGATCCGCGGCGACGGATCCCTTTTTTGCTTCCCGAGCCTTGCCGCTCTGAAAGACTTATACAACGCTGGACAAAAGCGGACTTTTGCTCCAGGTT